>JBCCFA010000667.1:0-1503 GCA_039029975.1 Pseudomonadota bacterium | reverse complement strand
CCAAATTTCGCTTAATCACCTCAGCGCCCTACGGTATTTCCCATACGCACTACATACGTTATGCAAGTGCAGCTGGATGACCGCTCTGCTGTGGGAATTTTGACGCTAAATGATTGTCGTAAAACGAGAAACGGGCCGCACAGAATGTGCGACCCGCAGGCTCACTAGGCAGCTTTGTCGCTATTAGTAGCGGCACTGTGCTCCAACGCGTTCGCGTTGTCGTTGATCGCGATGCTGCGCGGCTTCATAGCTTCGGGAATTTCCTTCACCAGGCTGATTTCCAAAAGACCGTTACGCAGGTCAGCACCCGTTACCTGAATGTGATCCGCAAGATTGAACTTGCGCTTAAAAGCGCGGTTGGCAATGCCCTGATGCAAATAGTTGCGCTCTGCGGCATCTTCCTTGCGACCGCTTACAGTGAGCACATCCTTCTCGACGTTGATATCAAGCTCACTGCGCTCAAATCCAGCTACCGCCAGGGTAATGGCGTAACGGTTTTCGTCACGGACCTCGATATTGTAAGCCGGGAAACCGGTTGCCACGGCGTCTGAGCCACGGGTGGCGTCTAACAAAGTAGCCAGGCGATCGAAGCCAACGCTGGTGCGATAAAGTGGTGTTAAGTCAATTGTTTTCATCTACATATCCTCCAAAGAAGCAATACGAATCATTTTCTTTGACGGAAACGCCCTTGATTAAGCCGCGCCTCCGACACCCTAATAGATGGTGCCGTGTTGCAAAATTTCAAGGCAATTGGTGTAGTTTTTTCTTCAGGGATGGCAGCGGTCGCGGCGCTACGAATCCGGCTTCGCATAGGGTAACCGGGCCAGAGGAGACACCCGGTGGTAGCTGTCGAGACCGCTGATGGTCACGGTTCCACTGTCGGCGAGATTGACGCTACCGTCTTCCTCGATCACCGAATCCGGCACGTCCGCTATCACGACTTCGCCAATCATAAGATGGGTGCCATTGATGGCCAATGGGTGGTGCTCACGCAACTCTAGCCCCAATCGAATGTGAGCCTCTTTAACAAACGGTGCGTCAAAACCGTTGATTGCCGCAGGTGTTAAACCGACAGCCTCAAACTCTGAAACTTCCTTGGGATAGCGAGCTGCGGTCTGGTGTGCGGCGCGAAAAAATGATTCGTGGATATGGTTTAAGGTGAACACACCGGTTTCGAGCATATTGTTCCTACTATGCTGATTTGCGGCATCGGGCCGCAATACAAGACCGACCAGAAAGGGGTCGGACCCCAAATGTACAGCTGAGCTCATGATTGCGAGATTTTGTTGGCTATCGGCATCGACCGTGCCGACCAAATTCGCTGCCTTAAAGCCCGTTAGAGAATTCGCAAACGCCGCACGATAGCGCTTTTCAAGTCCTTGTAAATCGCTGCGTGAAAAAAGCATAGAACGTAAACATCCCAATGTTATGAGCCGGTGGCTTAGTATACGCAAGCGCATCCGATTGGATGAAGTTGGAATCAGATTCACATCAGCGAAAGTG
>JBCCFA010000666.1:0-1550 GCA_039029975.1 Pseudomonadota bacterium | reverse complement strand
GTTACACCACAGAGGGCGAGTGGTATCAGCTGTATCAAATTGGTTTCGGGGGTATTCCCGGCAAACCGTCGGGCGATGGCCCAGATGGACACTCTTTGTGGCCAAGCTTTACCAATGTGCCAAACGAATTTTTAGAATGTAATTTCCCACTACGCATTGAAAACTATGTGACCCTGCCTGATACGGGTGGCCCTGGTACGCACCGCGGCGGGAATGCACTTCGTATCAGCTATGGCTTTTTAGAAGACGGCGAAATCTCGATTCACGACGATCGCTGGCTCACTTACCCATGGGGTGTGAACGGCGGACAACCAGGCAAACGCAGTACCAAAATCATGGTGCGCGCGGATGGCACGGAAGAGTTGATGGATTCCAAGCGTGACCGTATAAAAGTTAAAGCGGGCGACGTGCTGCATTTTGATACCTGGGGCGGCGGCGGTTGGGGTAAGCCCTACGAGCGCGACGCTGAAAAAGTTCAAAAAGATGTCGAACGCGGTTTGGTCACGAAAGAAGGCGCGAAGCGCTACGGTGTCGTTTTAAACGATGACTTTAGCATCGACAAAGCAGCAACCGATGAGCTTAGATCGGAGATGGCAGCGGCCGCCAACGGAAACACTGAAATTTTCAATCGCGGTGGCACCATTGAACAATTGAAAGCACTTTGTCTTGAACAAACCGGTATGCCACCGCCGGAGCAACCGCAGTTTCAAGTACGGGTATAACTGACAGAAATTTAAGGAGATTCGCCATGACAGATAATTACGATCGCGCGGGATATGGAGGCCAGAGTGTTGGCTTCGGCGTTAGACCCGCAGTCATTACCGTTGATTTCCAATTGGGATTTACCGACCCGCAATATCCAGCAGGCGGTTCTCCTCATATCGTTTCCGCCGTTGAGTCGACCGGCACGTTATTAAAACACGCGCGTGCGAAAGGCGTCCCGGTTGCTTCTTGCAACGTAGGGTGGTGCGGCCCAGAAGATATGAGCTATTGGAAAGTGAGTTCAGTATATGATGGCTCGTTCTTCCATGGTCATCCTTCCATGGCTTTAGACCCACGCATTTATGAAAAAGACTACGACGTGATTTTTACGAAATCTGCGCCATCGATCTTTTTTCAAACACCGTTGATGCTATATCTCACCAAGCAACAGGTTGATACAGTCATCATTACCGGCTGCACGACCAGTGGATGTGTCCGGGCGTCTATCAACGACAGTTTTTCTTATGGCTTCCGCACTATCGTGCCGGAAGAATGCGTTGGTGACCAAGAAACCCAACCGCATAAAGATAACTTACGCGACGTAGGACGTCGGTACGCCGATGTGTTGCCGTTAGCCGACGTGATCAACTACATCGATGGATTAGAAGCGAAAGAACCGCCGGGGAATACTTTGAAAGCTGTGGGATCTTGAGGTTTCAGTTCGTTAAAAAAAATTGAACCACGGAGAACACAGAGGACACGGAAAATATTGAGATAGACGCGGCGAACCGCATTTTGACTGCGAGATAATTTTTGCGTGTTATTCACATTTACTATTTGAATTTGGT
>JBCCFA010000665.1:0-1556 GCA_039029975.1 Pseudomonadota bacterium | reverse complement strand
GCTTAATGTCGCACCGCGAGTTTATTTACCGCGAGCATTTAGGCTTGCCGATGGATTTATAGCCGGCTGCAAATTGGTTGTTACCAATTCTCACAGTAAGGCCTAATCACAATGTCTGAAGACCAAGCGGTTTTTGGTTGATTAGCCACGTCAAGGCACACTTGGGCGATGTCATCTGGCTGGCAAAAAAATTCATCCGGTTTGTCGCTAAACGCTTCCCGTGTCCAAGGGACATCAATTACCGCGTCGATGGCGATATAAGCCGCGTGAATACCCATGGGGCCGGCGTATCTTGCGATGCTTTCGAGCAAGATTCTTTGCGCTGCTTTCGTTGGCGCAAAACCAGCAAAGTTAGCCTTGCCACGATAGGCTGACGTATTGCCGGTGGCTAACAGCACGCCTTCACCGCGCTCGACCATGGATGGCGTAACCAACTGCGCGAGACGTAACAAAGCAACCGTATTGATTTCGAAGTTGCGCCGTAATTCTTCAGGGTCCAAATCAAGATAATTTTTCAATACCGCGCCCACCGCGTTGTGCACAACGGTATGAATTGGACCCAAGTCGTTTGTGATTTGATTTAGCGTCTCCTCTAGCGAGAGAAAATCGGTCACGTCTCCAGGATAGGCAAAGGTTCCTGGTTGTTTTGCAACAATTTCCTTTAGTCGGGTGTCATCGCGTGCCGTCATCGCAACTTGATAACCTGCTTCGGCGAATTTCTTCACAATTGATCTTCCCGTTCCCGGACCAACCCCGGTTACCAAACAAACTTTTTTAGCTTCAGTCATTTTTTTGCTTCACTCTCTTAAAATTTATTGTGGGCCTTTAACTCCAACTCACAGAGCCAATCTGCATTGCGTGCTCCATAACAATATTCCAACGTGCCAACATCAGTTTAGTCACCCCTAAAACCTTAGGTCCCAAGACGCAGCACCGGCCTGATATATTTTGTAGGAACTCTTTGTCCTTTGACAACGAATGAATAAATTGTGGTTATGTGGACGAGATAGCTGAACTTCGTGTCGTACACTGGATAAATGGCCCTCAGATACAGTTTTCTTAAATTCAATCGAGCGTCGCGACACGGCCTGGCGATTTTTATCACTGTTGGAATCAGCAAAAATTAAGCTTGCGATCTACGACCTCATCCGATTAGAATATTATTTAATGAACGTTAAAAAAATAAGCCTGAGCTAGCATAAACCACTGTCTTAGGACCTGCGCACCCGGAGGCTGGGAGAATAGATGAGTAACGCGAGCGCCGCTGAAGCGACCGCATCAAAACCGTTAGGCCGTCCGCCGAAACAGCGGCAACAGCGTCAACGGATACTTAACGAAGCGGCGAAAATTATTGCCAGGGTAGGCTATGAGGAATGCTCCTTATCGCGCATTGCTGAGGGATTAGATTTGAGTCCGCCGGCGATTTATCACTATTTCCCGACCAAGCAAAGCATCTTTAGCGAAATAGCGATGACTACAGTCAAAGGTATTCATGAGCATGGCTGCGATGCAATTGACGTCAATCAATCTTTCACGCGTCAGCTTGAGCAAATGAT
>JBCCFA010000664.1:0-1583 GCA_039029975.1 Pseudomonadota bacterium | reverse complement strand
CTTACCGGCGACTACCCATGGTTAAGCAAGCGTTTGGCGACCGCTTTAGCGTTTAAACGCGGCGACGAGGTTGAGCACCCAAGCAGACATAAGTTTGCGTGGTTTTTGTCGGCTTTCGTACCACGATTTGGTAGCGGAGGCAGCGCGTCTTTACTTATTACCGTCGCCTTGATCGGCATCCTCGCGGCCGTGGCGATTCCTGCCTATCAAGATTATTCAATCCGAGCGCAATATGCGGTCGCTATATCTGAGGCGAGCGGTCTTAAACTCGAAGTCGCGAGTTATGCGGTAGCGAATCAAGCGTGGCCAGAGACTTTAACTGCCATGGGCTACGAAAGCGACGCGCTCACAGTAAACATCGGACAAGCCGAAATCAGTCTATACGAAAACGGCGTGATAGGTGTCCTTGTAGGTACTAACGAAGCCGGTGACGAAGCATACATAGTCCTGGAACCAACTTATGACGATGGGGCCGTTAGCTGGAGCTGTTACGGCGAAAATGTGGCTAATAAATATTTACCGGCGAGTTGCCGAGATTAAGCATTCGCGTTTGGCAAGCGAGATCGCCTGCCGAGCCTGAAAAATTTTGTAAGTATTGCGGTTAATACAACTCTGCAACGAAATTCTGATCTGAGAGCGGCGGTCTCACATAACCGGTATCCATTTGTCGGGGTGGCAACTTAACTGGTTCTGGTGATAAATCTTTGTAGTCAATCATTGAAAGCAAATGGGTAATTACATTGAGTCGTGCGCTTTTTTTGCTATCGCCGTTGATTACATACCAAGGCGCCTGCTTAATGTCGCAGTGTTTGAACATCTCGTCTTTCGCCTTTGAATATTCAACCCATCGCGAACGTGACTCCAAATCCATTGGGCTCAGTTTCCAATGCTTTGTTGGGTGATGAATTCGTCCTTGGAACCGTTTTTCCTGTTCATCGTCCGAAACGGAGAACCAGTATTTAACTAGGATAATGCCGGAGCGAACCAACATGCGTTCGAATTCCGGGCAAGCGCGTAAAAATTCGGTATGCTCTTCTTCGCTACAGAAACCCATGACTCTTTCTACGCCGGCACGGTTGTACCAGCTGCGATCGAAAATCACGATTTCGCCAGCGGCCGGCAGGTGCTCCACGTAACGCTGAAAATACCACTGGGTTTTTTCCCGTTCCGTTGGCGCAGGCAGAGCAACAACTTTGCAAACGCGCGGGCTCAAGGGTTCGGTAATGCGCTTAATGGCACCACCTTTGCCCGCAGCATCTCGTCCCTCAAAGACAGCAACAACCTTTAAACCGCTATGCCGAACCCACTCCTGCAGTTTCACGAGTTCAATTTGCAATTGTTCGAGCGCTTTTTCATAGGCTGCTTTAGAGATTTTTTTGCCATTGTGCTTTTTGGCACATTTTGTTTTGGGTTTTTTCATTGGGCTACCTTGCGAAATTGGTTTGCAAGGGCGTTATCGGCGCATGTGGCCAGATGCTTTAAATGATCAAGAATTACTACTTCGGTGCGTAGCGAGCCTAATTCGGCCATCCGGCCAAGCTCGCTGTACGTCGCCGTTTCGACGCTAGGGGTTTGAACGTGTG
>JBCCFA010000663.1:0-1609 GCA_039029975.1 Pseudomonadota bacterium | reverse complement strand
TGGAAAACTTAGCGCTGAGGTCACCGGTGCCGCCAGCGATGTCGAGTACTTTTTGACCATAACGCACGCCGGACAGCTCGAGTGTGAAGCGTTTCCAGAGTCGGTGAATACCGCCGGACATGAGATCGTTCATCAGATCGTATTTTGCAGCCACAGAATGGAATACACCAGCAACGCGCTGCGCTTTCTCTTCGACCTTCACCTGCTCAAAGCCAAAATGTGTTTTGTGTTGTTCCGACATAAACCCGCCTTGCTGCATTGTTTTGACTATTGTAACGGTTAAGTGGGCGGGATTCTAACGCAATTGCATGCTTGCCTATAAGGTATGAGTAATGCTGGGCCTCGGTCACGCTATAGTGCAAATGCCGTCGGTTATGGGTCGACCCATTTCACAGTTGAGGTCGTGGCTTGTTCCACGCGTGCCAGGTAGTCTTGCCAGCGCTGCTCGTGCTCGGTAGCCAGTGCATAAAGATATGGCCAACTGTAAATGCCAGAGTCGTGGCCATCGTCGAAGATGATTTGCAGGGCGTAGTTGCCTTTTGCCTGCACGTTCTTGATGGCGACGTTCTCTTTGTTCAGTTGCAATACTTCCTGGCCTGGGCCATGCCCTTTCACTTCGGCGGAGGGCGAGTAGACGCGCAAGTATTCGGCATCGAGCAGGTAGCTAACGCCCGTAAATACCACTTCCAACTTACGCGATTTGCGATGCAGGATAATATTTGATGGGACAATATTCTTCATAGCTGTACTCGCGTCGGTCTGCTGGTTTGGCCGCCGTGCGTTACAAAATAAAGCGGCTGAGGTCTTCGTTTTTACTGAGCTCTCCCAACTGCTTTTCAACAAATTCCGCGTCAATCGTCACGGTGTTTTGCCCGCCGTCATTATCGTAGGAAATGTCTTCCAAGAGCTTTTCCAAGACGGTATGTAAACGGCGAGCACCAATATTTTCAGTATTCTCGTTCACGTGGAAAGCCATTTCCGCAATACGGCGAATGCCTTCTTGGGCAAAATTGAGTTCGATACCCTCTGTTTTTAGCAGAGCGTAATGTTGCTCAGTCAAAGAGGCGTCGGGTTCGCTCAGAATGCGTTCAAAATCGTCGGGGGTTAAGGCGTTTAATTCAACCCGGATTGGCAAGCGGCCTTGCAGTTCTGGAATGAGATCCGAAGGTTTCGATAGATGAAAAGCACCTGATGCGATAAATAAAATATGATCGGTTTTAATCATGCCGTGCTTGGTGCTCACGGTGCAGCCCTCTATCAGGGGGAGCAGGTCGCGTTGCACGCCTTCGCGCGAGACATCACCACCAGAAGCGCCGTCGCGCTTACTGACTTTATCGATTTCATCAATAAACACAATACCATTTTGTTCGGCGGTTTTAATGGCTTGGTTTTTAATTTCCTCTTCGTTTACCAACTTTGCGGCTTCTTCATCCGTGAGCTTTTTTAGCGCGTTTTTAACGCTCAATTTAGTTTTTTTGGTTTTGCCCGTCGACATCGATGAGAAAATATTTTGTAGCTGGCTGGTCATATCTTCCATACCGGGAGGCGCCATAATTTCTACACCTACCTGCGTCGCGGCGATATCTATCTCGATTTCTTTATCGTCGAG
>JBCCFA010000662.1:0-1615 GCA_039029975.1 Pseudomonadota bacterium | reverse complement strand
GGACCGGGTTCTAACTCTTTAGGTTCCGGCTGAAACGGGATACCGCCGGCTTCATCTTTTATCGTAACGATTATCTTCTTGTTAGCTGCCTCGATCCCAAGCGTTATCGCTTGACCCTTTTTCGAGGCCTCTATGGCGTTAGACAACAACGCGTAAATCGCTTGTTCCATTAAGTCTGCATCTATAGGCACCGTGATCTCATCATCCCAGGGATCACGGTCAAGCGCGATTTGCTGCTGAGCGATGCGATCGGCAAGTAACCTTTCGGTTGCATCAAATAGTGCACTGATTTTGTGACTTCGGTATTGTGGCGTTAGCGGATGAAGATAGGAAACCAGGGCATTTACCCAACGACCAAGTCGATCAACCGTATCAATTATCCCTAGTTTCGTTTCTTCCAGCTCGGATTCGCTATCGCCGATATCCAACACTTGAACACTCGCGCGAATCGAAGCTAGTGGATTTCTAATATTGTGTGCGACTACGGGCACTAAGCTACCTAGAGCCGCTTGTCGTTCCTTTTCAACAAGCGCGTCTTGGGACGCCAACAACGCTCCGTTTAGGTTGTTAATGCTTTCGGCGACCGCCACAATTTCCCCGACACCTTGCGATTCATCTATTCTCGCTGTCCGCACGCCCCCTCTGAGTTGTTCAAGACCCGCCACCATGTTTCGTATCGGTTTTACGAATCCTTTATGCAAACTAAATCGTGAAAAGACTAACAGCGCAATAGCAATGATCACTGGAATTGGAATGACATATGGCGCAAGCCTGGACCATCGCGCGGTTTTTGTATGCTGTTCCTGCAGTTTTTGATTAAGCAGGCCACGAAAATTTTTGAATGCTGATTCGAAGCCATTGGTCATATTATCCATGTAGGCAGGATCAATGAGCCGTGAACGCACGACTCTATTCAGCAACAGAGAATCATCAAATACCTTCGACATCTCGCCGCGCAGTTCGACATAATTTTTCTGCAGTGCTTGGATCGAATACGCTTCGTCACGCGATTCAGAGATTTGGCGAAGATGATTGAAACGCTCTTTGATTGAGCGCGTAAATTCCATGAAAAGCTCATCAGCTTGAGGGTCTTCTCGCAATTTAGCCAAAGCCACCTCATTTAGCTGTCGAAAAGCGTCTGAGCGGATTTCCTGCGCACCGTAGGCGAGATCGTTTAGCCGGATGGTTTCAACAGAAGATCGCTGCCAGAAAAAGGCAGATGCCCCACCAACCGCGCCCGCGACAATAACCAAAAGCAAAAAAGCTATCTCATGGGTCAGTAGCAGTTGGCGAAGCGAGCGGGTTTTTTCGCGAGTCATGGCGCGAGCATTATATGCAACATTGTCAGCGGTATTAGCGGTCGCTTGACGCCGATAAGCCGGTTGGTTCGTCGATGTGTACATGGTTTATATCATCCACTGCTGTGGTTGTTTTAAACCGAGCGGGTAATTTTCCCCACCTTTTAGATACTATCTGAAACACATAGATGAATATAAGCTATTGATTTTAATTAAATAGTTGATTTCTGGGTAGTCTGGCACGACTCCTGCATTGTTACTTACGACGACAAATTTACCAGCCAGGAGAACTCGCATGACTTGGGAAACACCAGCTT
>JBCCFA010000661.1:0-1621 GCA_039029975.1 Pseudomonadota bacterium | reverse complement strand
GTGCAATATTTAATGACAGTTTCGCTCAATGTATCACCGGCGTTAGGCCGTCTGCAGTACCGCACTTACCTGTATGAACAGCACAGCGGGAAAATGTTTACAAAGAACGCAAGAATTAGCTTCACACCTGGTGGTGGTAAGGATGACGTTCTTGTTGGCAAGATCAGCAAGTACCTGCAATCAGCGCTAGTACCTGATGGAACCAAGGTAGCTGCTTTGGCGAATATGCAACCGTCCTTAAAAGGCGCCGACGAGTCTAGTTTAAATGCGGATCAGAAAGCGATAGCGTCCTTAACGGGAGGCACAATGGCGACACTGAGCTGGTCGGATAATAATGACTTGGTTAGTGGGCTTGAACATGCTTTGGGGGCAATGGACAGTGCGTTGCTTGATCTCGATGGGAAGTATCGTGTTGAGTTTTCGGCCTATAGATTCAATCGATTCAAAGTCCTCAATTCGATGCACGAAGCTGAAAATCTTCCCAGTTCAGTAGTAACGGACCTGGAGGCTAACGCACTTTGGAGGCGAAGCGAGAAGTTCACCTCTGAAAGTGATTTGCTTCGGCAACTAGAAGAGAAGCATCCCGTTTTGCGGTTGGAAAAGTTGCCAGTAATATCGGAGAAACTCGGTGTCGACTATCTTCTTTTTGGTTCATACGTCGGGAGCTTTGCAAGATCCGCTTTATCAATCAAGGTCTTTTTGTACGATGTAAACTCCCATTCGGTATCCAGCTCATTGGCGTCATATAAAGGTTATACGTCGTTGTCTGTCGAAAATCAGAAGCTGTCTATAGAAATGAGTGAGGTATTCAGGACCTTACTGCTGGGACAAAAGTAAGCTTTGTCGTCTGTCAATTCGTTTGAATGCTGCACATTCCCAAATAGCGAGGAGCTCTATAGTGCCATGTGATTTCAAACCGCTTAATTTCAGTGAGTTCGATGCAAAGCAAATGTGTACCAATGCCCGCGACTACTGCGAGTCCATGTCGCGTCGCCGCACAGTGCGCGATTTTTCCGATCGCCCTATCCCGGAGGGAATAATTGCTGATGCTGTTTGTGCGGCGGGTTCTGCGCCCAGTGGCGCGAATATGCAACCCTGGCATTTCGTGGTCATTCAAGACAGTGAAACAAAATCAAAAATCCGTAGCGCCGCAGAAGCCGAAGAACGTGAATTCTACGAGCATCGTGCATCCGAAGAATGGTTGAATGCGTTAAGCCCATTGGGAACTGACGCCAACAAACCGTTCCTCGAAGTGGCGCCAACACTTATCGCCGTGTTTCTAAAAAAATTCACCTTTGATGAAAACGGCGAAAAGCACAAAAACTACTACACCGCAGAGTCGGTTGGCATTGCAACGGGTTTGTTAATTAGCGCTTTGCATTTGTCGGGTCTCGCCACCTTGACGCATACGCCAAGTCCAATGAAATTTTTAAACGAGATTCTGGATCGACCCAAAGATGAGCGGCCCTACTTGCTGCTGGTCTGTGGTTACCCGGCGGACGATGCGAAGGTCCCCGATATTGATCGGCTCCCCCTTGAGGAAATCAGTACGTGGAAATAGTGCAGGTCGCGCGTAAAAAATTTACGGTGCTGCCGCCACAATTTCAGCCAGCACTTTTTC
>JBCCFA010000660.1:0-1627 GCA_039029975.1 Pseudomonadota bacterium | reverse complement strand
CTAACTAAATAACCTTCGACTAAATCGGCGCCATAGTTGTCACGCAGCGCTTGCTGCCAACGTACACCAGGGGGCGCGAATCCCTTTTTAGGTCGATTAAGAATGGTTTCACCGACCAAATCCCTGACACTCTCTTTAAGCCAATGCTTGGGCGGCTTGTCGTGGTCTGGCTGGAATTTGCGCAAACCCACTACCGTCTCAACCAGTTTATGATCAACGAATGGCAGTCTGACCTCAACAGAATTCGCCATACTTAGACGATCACCCTGAGCAATACCGTTTCCAAGAAGGTAAAAATCAATAATTAAGCGCGTTATCTCGAGATCTAAGCGCATCGTTGAAGTACCATAATCTTGTTGCGAAAGATCAGCTAGCCAACCACTTGCTTCGAGGAAATTCGCATCAAACACCGTCTTGCGATTTTTCATCACCCATTGCGTGTAGGGCTGTAATTCGTACATAAGCAAGCTTTGCCGAGCCTCGACTTCTTCGCGCTTGATGAACGAGCGGACTTTGGTCGCCAATTTACTCAGCAACGAATTGTTGCCGGATTGATTTATCAATACAGCCTCTCTAACCCAATCATAACCCCAACATAATTCATCGATACCATGGCCTTGCAACATCACTTTAATGCCAGCGGCATGCGCATGCTGCATGATGGCAAAATAGTTGTAGCCAGATATATCTCCGACTGGGTCGTCGCGTATCGCGCAAATGTCCGGGAACAAATTCAGCATCTCTGAGTCGCTGACTTCGACGTCGTGAAATGTTATGTCCAGTTTTTCTGCGAGTTCACGAGCTTGCGACCGCTCGTCGACGAAATCGGCATCCGGATATCCGATGCTCACTGCATGCAGCTCTTTGTCAGAGTGTTTGCGCATAAAGCAAGCTAAAACCGACGAATCGACCCCGCCGCTCAAACTCAGCCCAACCGGCACATCGGAAACCAATGAGACCTGAATAGAATCCTCCACCGCCGCAGCGAGGGTGTCGGCAGGATGCGTCGATATAGGCTCAACGTCCCACGGGGACCAATAACGTCGCATTTGCATCGACCAATTGGGCTGCTTTATTTCAAGCGTGTAGGCTGCGGGAACTTTGTGGATATCCTTGAATGGTGTGCGCGGTTCGGGCACGTATTGGTAACGAAAATATTTGAAGATTTCACGGGCGTCAAACTCTTTTGCCACCAAACCGGAACTCATTAGCGCACGCAGCTCGGAGGCAAAAATTAACCTGTCGTCCGAATGCGCGTAGTACAGAGGTTTTTCGCCCATCCGGTCGCGCGCGAGCAGCAGCGATTGATTGAGTCCATCCCACAAGGCAAAAGCAAACATTCCTCGTAGATGTCGTACGCAATCCACGCCGTATTTTTCATATAGCGGCAAGATAACTTCGCAGTCGGATTTCGTTTTAAAATGAAATCCAACGCGCTCGAAGCGTTCGCGTATTTCGCAATAATTGTATATCTCACCATTAGCAATTAAGGTTAGTTGCCGCGAGTCGTGAGTCAGAGGTTGATCGCCGCCGCTTAAATCGATAATACTTAAGCGATTATGAGCCAGGCCAATTGGCCCATCTACGTACTCACCTTGCGCATCGGGCCCACGATGCGCCAAGGTTT
>JBCCFA010000659.1:0-1628 GCA_039029975.1 Pseudomonadota bacterium | reverse complement strand
TGATGATTTCGTTACAGACGACATGCCAAACATTTTGGATAGTTGTCGTAACAAAATATATGGACTAACCATCGTGCCAGAACAACTCAGTCGCATACGCCGCGAGCGCCGCCCTCACGGCGAGTACTCGAAGTTGGCCAAATGTCGCGCCGAAGTGGCAAAAGCAGAGTCTCTTTATGCGTTGGAGAATATTCCTTTCCTGGATACAACCACCGTTTCGATTGAAGAAATTGCCGCTACCATCGTTCGCGACATGGGTTTCAGGTAGGGTGCTTATGAAATTGCCACATCGAATTCTCTGGTCTGCGGTTTTGCTTCTTCCCGCGTCTGCCTTGCTTGCCGAGCTATCAGCCGACGAGTACGCGGTCCTTAACGCGGTGCTAAATCATGGGCTTGGTGAGAACTGTGCCGAAATTATTATTGAAGAAGAAACCAGTTCGGGCTCACTCGCCTTGAATACGGAAAAATATTCCTATGCTCGAGTTGCGGAACTTGTGGCAGTCGATATGGCGTTATTGAAATCTTGGGATAGACACAACGGCGCCTTCGATTATCTCGGCGAGAGTTTTAATTTGAATTGCGACTATCAACTGATCACCAAAGCGGCACGGAACAAATTATTCGCTAACGCGGAAGACGATGCGGAACTCGGTTGGCGAAATTTTCGTCGCAAATATCCCAATGCTGCTGGCATCATTCGATTAGCCAAGCCATTTATCTCGGTTGAAGCAAGTAAGCCGGGCGGCGCACCTTCGGTAAGTGCACTCGCGTACGTCGAATTCGACTGCGGGCCAGGCTGCGGTTCCGGTCGCTTTGTCGTGCTTAATAAGGGGCGCGACAGCTCGTGGGAAACCATAGGCGGCGGGTTAGTGTGGATGGCTACCGAATAATGAATAGAGGAATCTGTGTATTTTGCGGGGCAAGGAGCGGCAATTTGCCGGGAATGACAACGCAAATAGAAACCTTGGTCTCTCACCTTATAAAACACGATCTCGGTTTAATCTACGGTGGCGGTTCAGCCGGTCTGATGGGGGAAGCCGCCGACGCGATGCTACGACAAGGAGGCGAGGTAACCGGTATCATCCCCCGATTTTTAGTCAACAAGGAAGTGCTGCATAGCGGCATTACCCATAGCATAGAAATCCCTGACTTATTTGAGCGTAAAGCTAAAATGCTGGAGTTAAGCGACGGATTTATTTGTCTACCTGGCGGCATGGGCACATTTGACGAGCTCTTTGAGATTTTAACCTGGCGTCAACTGGGCCAAACCACAAAGCCAATCGCGATCTTGAATTACCAAGATTATTTTTCGCCGTTCTTTGAGTTGCTGCAACATGCCGCAGACGCTGGGTTTTATGACATGCGCTACTTTGAGGAAGTTGTAATTTGTCACGATTCAGAACAATTGGCGAACCTGTTTTTAAGCAAAATTTCGGAACTATGACAATTCAATTTAAAGGTGTCGTATTTGATATGGATGGCGTGCTAATCGATTCTGAGCCAATCGTTAAGCATTGCGGCCAAATCGCTGCCCGGAAATTTAATGGGGACCTGTCTGACGCCTTGTATCACGACCTGATTGGCTTGCCGGCCAATGAAGTTGAACAAGGCTTGCGCACCGCGCTCGG
>JBCCFA010000658.1:0-1630 GCA_039029975.1 Pseudomonadota bacterium | reverse complement strand
GCGGGCGCGCGGTGTGCTAACACGGATTGGCTACGCATCAGGCGTCCGCGATGCAAAATTCGCGCGCCGCCTGTTTCCAAATGCCTCCGACAGCGAAGTTTACGTGGTAGGGCCTCAGCTACATAACTTGCAGGGCATCGTAAACGTGCATCCGGAAAAGTTCGTGATGGATGTAGCGAAAGGCATTTGCGATGGGGAATTTATTTGGGAAGATTCCTATGAGGCAAACGTCCATCGCGACGCTTTTGGGATCGAATCTTCACCGTGTTGTTGGATGCAGGTAGGTTACGCCACCGGCTATACATCAGAATTGTTCGGCGATTTTGTTCTTTATGAAGAAATAGAATGTCTAGCAAAAGGTGATAAGCATTGCCGAATCATTGGAAAGCCGCTATCGCAATGGCATGAACCAGACCCTCTCGTTAAATATTTCGAACCGGAAAGCGTTGCCGATCGCTTATTGGAATTGCAGACGCAGGTCGAATCCCTCCGTGCAAGTGTTAATGATGCTGATGCGGGTGAACACCTTATTGGTGAGAGCGCCAGTTTCAAACAAGCGCTAGCACTGGTCGAAAAAGCGGCGCCCAGTCAGGTAACACTTATGCTGCTGGGCGAAACCGGCGTTGGTAAAGAAATGTTTGCTCGTGAACTGCATCGATTGAGCAACCGCTCGCAAGGTCCGTTTGTAACCGTTAACTGTGCGGCAATCCCCGAGGCCTTGCTCGAATCTGAACTCTTTGGGGTGGAAAAGGGCGCCTTTACCGGTGTCAGTAGCTCGCGACCCGGGCGATTTGAACGTGCCCATGGCGGGACCCTGTTTCTGGATGAGGTGAGCGAACTATCATCCGCTGCTCAGGCAAAGCTGCTTCGCGTCCTGCAAGACGGCGAAATCGAGCGCGTGGGTGATATTGCCTCTAGAAAAATTGACGTACGAGTGGTGGTGGCAACGAATACTAAGTTAGAAACCCGAGTAGAGTCAGGCGCCTTTCGGGCCGATTTACTCTACCGGTTAAATCCGTACCCCGTGTTAATTCCGCCGCTGCGTGAACGGCTTGCCGACATCCCCTTACTTGCCGATTATTTTCTAAAGAATTATTCAACGATTCACGGGAAAAAATTAGCTGGTATTGATGCCTCTGGCGCCCTAGCGCTAAGCAAGTATGCCTGGCCGGGCAACGTGCGGGAAATGAAGAACGTGATTGAAAGAGGCGTGATATTAACCATTAGTGGTAACGCGATTACTGGAGAGAGTTTGTTTCCACAATCGCAAGCGGGTGCGATTGGCGACGAGACCGATTCAAGTATGTATGAGAATGTTTTTGAATTCTTGCAACAGCAAATGGTCAGCTTCAACGAATTGGAGAAGCAGTTACTGCATCTGGCTGTGGAAAGATCAAATGGCAATCTAAGTCGTGCCGCTAGAACACTTGGCTTATCGCGGCCACAACTTGCCTATCGTTTAACCAAAACGGCCGAACGCTCCTAATTTTTATCAAATGATAAAAAGATAGTTTAAGGTTTTTCCTAAATCATAAAATTGGTGCATCGCAACGACCTCTTTCTTGAAAATAACGTAAAAATTTCAATCATTTAGTTACATTTTTTAAAAAACTGAGCGTATACTTCCGGC
>JBCCFA010000657.1:0-1651 GCA_039029975.1 Pseudomonadota bacterium | reverse complement strand
TCCTCAGTAGCGAAAATCATTTGCGTAGATGATGGGTGCCCCGATGGGACCGGTGAGTTCATAAGCAGCGAAGCTAAAGACCCTCGCGTTGAAGTGGTTCGGAGTGATGTTAACGAAGGAGTTGGTGGCGCCACTATGCGTGGTTATCGGGCGGCCGCTAACTCCGGCGCCAACATCGTTGTCAAGATTGACGGCGACGGTCAAATGGATGCGGCCATGATCGATACATTGATTGAACCCGTGGCAAATGGCAGTGCCGATTATGCCAAGGGAAATCGATTTTTCGATTTGGAGAAATTACAAACGATGCCGAAAGGGCGGTTGATCGGTAACGCGATATTGTCGTTCGTTAGTAAATTCTCCACCGGTTACTGGCAGACATTTGATCCGACAAACGGGTTTACTGCGCTGCATGGCGACGTTTTGGCACTGCTGCCGCTGGATAAAATAGACAAGGGTTATTTTTTCGAATCCGATATGTTGTTTCGTTTAAATACCTTAGGGGCAGTTGCGATGGATGTGCCAATGCCTGCGCATTACGGCGAAGAAACCAGCCATTTACAAGTTCGAAAAGAATTGCCAGGATTTTTCTTTAAGCACGCGGCAAATTTTTTCAAACGCATTTTTTACAACTACTTCCTGCGTGGTTTTTCCATCGCATCACTTCAGTGGATTTTGGGACCGCTACTATTATTGTTCGGGATTGTTTTTGGATTGTCGGAGTGGGCAGCCAGCACCCGGGCTGGTATTACCGCAAGCGCTGGCACGGTAATGTTGGCCGCATTGCCAACGATCGTTGGTATTCAATTTATTCTGAGCGCTATCGACCACGACATTCGCAACGTGCCCACGTTCGCGCTACACCGACTGCTGCGCCCTCGAGCGAAAACAAATCCTACAGTCTAGCCTGAGTGTTTTTCTTCGATTTTTGGTTTTCGAAGTTGTTCTAAGATACTCACCAGTAACCATGCCGTGGCCACGCCGTAGTAATAAATTAAATAGATGTTGTATCTTGGAATACTCACAGAAATCGCGGCGTAAAGCGCAACCATAACCAGCGCCGGAAAGGCTAAGAGCACTACGCCGTATTGCCCGCGTTTCATCGAAACGACTAATAGTAATATTAGGCTCGGGAGCCCAACGACCGCTAGATATTTGCCGGTCAATACGCCGCGCCACGCGAGTGGGATGCTGGTAAGCAAGTGAGCAACCGGCTTGTCTAGTATTTCAGTTTCGATTAAATAATTTGTTAAGCGCGCGCGATTTCCGTTAACTGCTTGCAGTCCTGCTTCGAAAATCTCAACGCCTTCTTTATAGACATAAGAGTTCCCGTCTGTACCAAGCTTTGCATAGCTTGATTTCGGCAGAAATTGCGTGGCGAGCTTTTCTCCATGACCAGGCAGCCAATAAATGAAAGCGGCTTGCCATTCTTTTTCGCTCATACGGTTGTATGCGGTGCGATACGCGATTGTCTGATCACCATAGCCGCCGGTGATGGCAAAGGAATCGAATGCGAAGTAGTTGCGCACGCTCCATGGCGATATCACGAGTAGGCCGCCGAAGGTAAACAGCGCAAACTTTAACCAGTGTCGTTGCTTATAACAGACAACCGCTATTAGAAAACCCGCACCAACACAGGCGAAGAAGAGAT
>JBCCFA010000656.1:0-1714 GCA_039029975.1 Pseudomonadota bacterium | reverse complement strand
GGTATTTTGAAAAACCTGAGGCTACCCAAGAGGCGCGAACATACGGCTGGCATCACACCGGCGATATTGGATATCTCGACGAACACAATTATCTGTATATCGTTGATCGTAAAAAAGACATGATAATTACGGGTGGTTTCAATGTATTCGCCGCGGAAGTAGAAGCCCCGATCCTTGCTCTACCAGAAGTGTTGGAATGCGCAGTTATCGGCGTCCCCGACGATAAATGGGGAGAGGCTATCAAAGCAATCGTTGTTTTAAAAAGCGGCAGCGAAAGTACGGAAGCCGAATTGCTAGAAGCGGTTAAAGATAAACTGGGTGGGTTTAAGACGCCGAAATCTATTGAGTTTTGGTCCGAGATTCCCAAGACCGCGGTCGGTAAGACCGATAAAAAAGCGATTCGTCGTAAATTTTGGCAGCAAGGTGAGCGTGCGGTTAACTGAAGCGTTGCGTGCGCTAAGCTATCCAAATCGCTCATTAGATTCGTCTTGGCTCAGCTATAGTCCTCGACGATGGCGCGCCACTTAGTGAGATCTTCTGGACCATTAATACTCGTGTTTAAACCGGTTAATGGTGTAACCGGCACCAGCACGCGGGCCACACCAAGCTTAGCGTAGTCTTTAAGTATGCTCGGATCATCCGGCATGCTAACAGTGATTTCTAACTCGTCGGGGTCGCGATCGTTATCGGCCGCGGTTCGCCGCGCCAGTTCAATCAAATTTTGCGGCGCTTCGCGAGCTGGAAAGTAACCGTCGCCAAGGCGGCCAGCACGCTTTGCCGCTGCTTTGGAATGTCCCCCAACGATGACGGGAATCGAATCTTGGATGGGTTGAGGACGACAATAAGCGTCTTTAAACGAAGTATATTTTCCGCTGAAGTTCGGTTTTTCCTCGGACCATAAGGCGCGCATGGCAGCGACATACTCATCGGTTCGTTCACCGCGCTTTTCGAACGGAACACCAAGCGCCGTAAACTCCTCTTCTAACCAGCCGACGCCGATACCGAAGAGCACACGACCGTTAGAAAGATGATCAAGTGTGGCAATTTGTTTTGCTAAGATCACAGGGTTGTGCTGCGGTAAAATAATGATCCCCGTCGCCAGTTTCATTGTTGTCGTTTGGCTTGCGACATAACTCATCCATATCAATGGGTCAGGTAACGGCACGGCGTCATTACCGCCCGCCATTTTACCGTCTGCAGAATAAGGATAGGGCGAGTCGTAGTTTGCGGGTACAACCGTATGTTCGACCGTCCAAGCTGATTCGAACCCCGCTTCTTCGCCAGCTTGCACTAGCTCGATGGCTTTGATCGGGTCAACGTACTGGCCAGTGTTGCAATAGCGCAAACCAAATTTCATTTAACGCGTTCTCCTCGTTAGCATGCAGTCGGCACGTTATGGGCGTGCTTCAAGAATCATGTTGAATGGCGTCTCGGTGGCGCGCCTTACGTGACCAAATCCGCCAGAGGTAATCACTTCTGTTAGCTTTGCCTGGCCGGCTTGCGCCCCCAGGGCGGCGCCAACGTCCTGACTAAGAGAGCAGGGCACGCAGACCATTGTGGATGCTGAATAAAATAAGCGCCCAACGGGATGTAAGTTGTCTTCCAATTTATCGCCCGCATTGGGTTCAACAATCATCCATGTGCCATCGGGTTTTAGCGATTGTCTAACATGGGCCGACGCGCCGGCCGGGTCGCCCATATCATGTAGACAATC
>JBCCFA010000655.1:0-1731 GCA_039029975.1 Pseudomonadota bacterium | reverse complement strand
TCGTCCAGCATGGATTCGTCATGAATCTCGCCGTCGCTGGTGAAAATTTCGATTTCTATTTCACCGTCCGCCGTAAACTCGATCTCCCAGCGCTCATCACCAACAGACGCCGAGACTAAGATTGCGGATTCTCGAACGCTAGACAACGCATAGTGAATATCCGACTCATCTAATCGATCCAAAAAACTCGTGAGTGTTACCAAGTTCACCCTATCCCCCTAGCCACTTATTGTTAGATCTAACGACGATCCAATCTTTATCAACCAAAGAACTCTATTGCGACTACAGTAATATCGTCCGTTACATCACGTTGGCCGCGAAATTCATCTACCGAAGAAAACACGCGTTTAACTAATTGCTCTGCATTGTTATCTGATTCTTTCTCTAACGCACCCACTAGGCGGCTCAAGCCAAAGAACTTTCTATCATCATTTCGCGCTTCGGTAGCACCATCGGTATACATAACAATCTTGTCGCCAGGATTTAACTGAAGTTTACCCAGATTGTAAGTATTGTCGCGCAGCACCCCCGCAATAAGCCCACGACAATCTGATTCCTCTGCAAATGTATCGGATTGTCGCGACACCAAAAGTGGCGAGTGACCGGCGTTCACATATTCAACGTCGCCGCTCGCCAAACAAATCCGCAAAACAATCATGCTCGTAAACATGTGCGCAATATTGGTATCACACAGGGCCTGATTAAACCGCCCCATCAGTTCGTCGAGCGCACCTGTTGATGCTAATTCACTTCGCAGTAATGTCAGTGTTCGAACCATGAACAACGCAGCGGGCATCCCCTTGCCCGAAACATCGCCGATAGCAATACATATTTTGTCATCGCCGACCTTGAACGCGTCATAAAAATCACCGCCCACGCTTTTCACGACCGACATGCGCGCATATACCGCAATATTCTCAACGTCTCTCAATAACCACGGGCCAGGTGGCAACATGCCATTTTGGATTTCGTATGCAGCGATCAACTCACGTTGCAGTTGCTCAAGGCGCATCTCTTTTTCTAAGGTTCTGAGCGTAGCTTCGTTTCTTTTGCGCATGCGCTCGGCTAGTACGCGTGACAGATGGCGTACCGCCCCGGATTCTTCGGCAATCTTTGACCAAAAGACACTTTGATGAACCATTAACAAGTCACTTTCGGTACTTGCTACAACAAAGGCAGACGTCGGCTCCCCATCTATAATCGACATTTCGCCGATGCAATCGCCGACTATGATCGTGTCCGCGACCGGCGAGTCAACAGATTTCAAGTGAATATTGAGTTGACCACTTAAAAGGAAATAAAGATGATGATTGGCCTGCCCGGGTTCGAGTAGGGTTTCGCCAACTGCGAGTTTCATACGCGGGCATTGCGCGAGCACCCGACTGATTGCCGGCGTCGCGCTGTCGCGAAATAAATCTAATCTGGCGGCAAAGTTCTCGTCCGCATCAATGTCTATGCGTGGCGAATCTGCCTCAGCCTCAATGCTCATGGCGAAAGTTTTTCCGTGGGCTTGATTTTATTAAGTGGGTTTTGACCCACTACGTTTTAAGGGTGTTCGGAAAGCGTGTAGGCTATCACGCCATTGCGCATCCCGCGATAGGCAAAGTTCCTATCGTTCGGACAAAGTGCTTAACGAGTCGCTATTTTTTAAAACGAAGAGGGAGGTTTTTATTCCCGGTAACGTGGGGATGGCCAATAAGGTGTGCGGGTGCCGATTTTTAGAAGCGGGGA
>JBCCFA010000654.1:0-1743 GCA_039029975.1 Pseudomonadota bacterium | reverse complement strand
GTTGACGATACGATATCCAGTCAAACCGAGTCCTTTACCGGTTCCGTCGATTACATCCGGATTTACGACACAGCGGTCGTGCCGGTGCCGGCTGCTTTCCCGCTGCTGCTCAGCGCTTTAGCGATCGGTGGATTCTTCGCGCGGTCAACGCGAACACCGTGACCGCCAAATAAGGAAGCGGAACGGAGCGTTTAGTTCCGTTCCCAAGAAAACGCGACAGGTTTAAGACTTCTTCGCCGATTTCTTCGTCTTGGGAATATACAAATCAGTGATGGTGCCAGCGTAAGCCTCAGCCGCCATTGCTACGGTTTCCGATAGCGTTGGATGGGGATGAATGGTTAAACCAATATCTTCGGCGTCGCAGTTGGTTTCGATTGCGAGCGCGATTTCTGCAATCAAATCACCGGCGTTGGGCCCCACCACGCCGCCGCCTACCACCCGACCGTCGTCTTCACTAAATAATAGTTTGGTCAACCCTTCGGTTCGACCCAAGCTCAATGCGCGACCACTCGCGGCCCACGGAAAAAGGCCTTTGCCGTATTTTTGACCACTCGCTTTCGCTTCTGTTTCTGTTAATCCAACCCAGGCCACTTCTGGATCCGTATAGGCAACTGAAGGAATCACCAGCGCATCGAATCCTGACTTGTGCCCCGCTGCGACCTCCGCGGCGACCTTGCCTTCGTGTACGGCTTTGTGCGCAAGCATCGGCTGACCAACTACATCCCCAATTGCAAAGATATGCGGTACGTTCGTACGCTGATGTTTATCAACGGCAATAAAACCCCGCTCGTCTACCGCCACGCCCGCTTTGTCTGCACCAACCCCTAAGCCGTTAGGCTGACGACCGACAGCAACAAGCACTTTGTCAAAGTCGGCGGTTGCCGGCGCGCCTTCACCCTCAAAGTGCGCCGTGAGGTGTTTATCGTGCGCCTCTATTTTTACTACAGATGTTTTGATGTAAATCGCGGATAATTGTTTTGCCATGCGTTTTTCTAGCGGCTTCACGAGATCGCGATCAACGCCGAACATGAGATTGTCCATTAGTTCAACTACGGTCACCTCGACATCCATTTCCATATACACGGTCGCCATTTCTAAACCGATGATGCCGCCGCCAATCACAAGCAGTCGCCCAGGCAAATCGTCTAGCGCCAACGCACCTGTGGAGGTGAGGACCCGCGGATCATCAAACGGGATACCTGGAATTTCGGTGGGTCGCGAACCAACGGCAATAATCGCCTGCTTGAAGCTAATGGTGTCGCTTTGGCCTGACACGGCAATTTCGTTGGGCGACTGAAAATTTGCTTCACCGGTCAGTACGGTAACGCCGCGCTGTTTCGCAAGACCGGATAGGCCTTTGGTAAGTTGGCCAATAACTGAATCTTTCCAGCGCCGCAGTATAACAATTTCTATCTCTGGTTCGTCGAAAATAATCCCGTGGCTGGCCATATCTCGAGCATCGCTAATCACTTTGGCCGCGTGCAACAGGGCTTTCGAGGGAATGCAGCCCACATTCAAACAAACGCCCCCGAGCGTTGAGTATTTTTCGATTAAAGCGACATTCAAGCCCAAGTCTGCGGCCCGAAACGCGGCCGAATACCCACCTGGGCCCGAACCAATCACCACTAGGTCATAAGTCATCTGCATAATTTCCGTTGTTAAGTCTTCGCGTGATTACGCCGGCTAACTTTTCGATGGGTCATCCGGATTTTCTCTATAGAGAACGACTATTGCGCCGATTCT
>JBCCFA010000653.1:0-1761 GCA_039029975.1 Pseudomonadota bacterium | reverse complement strand
GATATTCGTCTTGAAGGCGGGGCGCCCATCTAACGCACAAGGTCTAAGCCTTCAGGCGTCTACGGCGTTACCCAGTAGCTGACTTACTGTAACCGCTTTTAATATGGATGTGAGACAACTCAAATGGAAAATACAAGGCGTACGTGAGATGGGTACGATTAAAGTCTTCACCCCACAAGGTTCACTCCCTAAAGCGGGGTTTTTTCGTTCGCACTTAAGCATCCTCGCTGACCTATATTTTGCTGGTTTCATCATCGCCGTTGTTGTACCGTCTCTACCGCTTAGGCACATGATTATTGACTTTCTAGCCGTGTTTCTACTGTTTGGCTACGTATTCGCCGCGCCCCGCACAAAGATCTGGAGTTTCGGGAATTGGTTATTTAGAGTAAAGCGGTACAAATATTCTGAATTATCTGGATACCGAGGAAGCGGTTCCTGCTACGTTGTTACCCCACTAAGTAGTAAGGAACGGACCTATAGAGTTGTAGCTGTTTTAATATTCGTGGTTGTCATTTTTGTTTTAATCATCCTTGATAGACATCATGCAACATATGCCTAACCAGACGCTGAAGCCGACTCAATAAACAACACCATGTCTAAACGACAATGATCGTAGAGATAGTATCTGTCGCAATTGCCGTAATTGCCGCGTTAGCCAGTGCTTTCTTCTCGGTCCGCGCGTTACGCGCCCAAGCATTTCAGAACCGCTTGCAATACGCCGCTCTGAAAGATCAATTTTTCTCCGATTTTCGTCGCTGGGCGAGTGATTCAACAGATCAATTATCGCTCGCCGTGCATTTGTGTGAGCTTGACCCGAACAAATGCGAACCGCCCTCGCTGTTTGAGCGCCGACTTATGCTTCGAACCCGCTTATCGACATTAATCGATCGCGGGCGTTTTTTTATGCCAAACCGGACTCCGGAGATCGACTACCAAGATCAGGAAGATGCCTACCGCGGTTACCGACATGAGCTATTGGATAGCTTAGTAGCCGCCTATGATCTTGCGACCATCTTAGATTACAAAAACGAAGAGACTAATCGCGATCTGAGGGAGCAATTCGTTGCAGTGAAACGAGAGTTTGTTACACAAGCTCAGGAAATCCTGGATCCACGTGCCCGGGATCGCGAATTTGAACAGTTAATGGAACAATGAAAGACTAAGCCTGGCATTTACCAACCGCAACGCTACAGCGCGTTTCTTCAACACGCCAATAAGCGTGCGATCACCAAAGTGCTGCCATCAGAATTCTTAGGCGGCCTAAAATACGACCAACAATAAAACCACGGAGAAAACCCATGATTGGATATACCACCCTTGGCACTAACCACTTCGACGACGCGGCGAAGTTTTATGATGAACTACTGAAAGTTTGCGGCGCCTCCCGATTAATGGAACTAGATGGATTCATTCTGTGGGGTACATCCTTCGATCAAGCATGTGTGGCACTAGTTAAGCCTTTCGATGGCGCAGCCGCTACGGCTGGCAATGGTGTCATGGTGGCCATTCGAGTATCTTCTACGGAAGAAGTTGATGCGCTGTATAACAAGGCAATTGAATTGGGTGCCGCCAACGAAGGTGCGCCTGGACAACGAATGGAAGGGTTTTACGCCGGGTATTTTCGCGATCTTGACGGCAATAAATTGAATGCTTTCGTTGCCAACTAACGTTACGAATACGAACCAAGCAACCACGTCTTGTGATTACAATTCGAATGCTTTGTTACGTGTACGTCCCGCACAACAAGCGATTTCACCAACT
>JBCCFA010000652.1:0-1767 GCA_039029975.1 Pseudomonadota bacterium | reverse complement strand
CTTCTTTGCTCTTAGCCATAAGTTAATTCCTCTTTGAACGTTTCAAAATCACCACCGAAAATCATTTGCCATTAACTAACCAATGCTGACAACAATACTGTGGTTTCCGCTTCCTGAAGATTGCGCGTACTCACCAAATGTTCGACCGTGTAATTGCGTTTTACTTAGCGCGCTAGCTGCACCAAAAAAACCGGCTACTACTCGACCACCCATCTCAGCGGTGGCCGCCTTAACATACTCTGGCAGCCAACCAATCGCTTGATCAATTTCCCCTGCGCAAATCAACTCGGTTAGACGCGAGTCCAGTTGTTGCTCTTCCGGCGTTGGCCATTGCGAAGGACCTCGTACCAAGGCGTGGCTCAAGGCCGTGCTTGCAATAAAAACCACGCGTTTGCCCTGCGCCTTAGCCACACTGTCGACGAGCCGCCCAACCGCCAAACACTCTTCAAGGTTGGCGAGTATCACGGTGGGAATGGTGACAATCCTTAATTCGGCGTCCGGATCAATATATTTCAAGGGCACATACGTGCCGTAGTCCCAACGAAAATGTGGGTTGTCGTTGTTCTTAAATGGAATTCCCTGCACTTCCCCACTCCCGATTAACCCGCTGGCGAAATCCGGATCACCGCGATATTGGTAGGGAAGGCCCGGCACCATATCTGGTGCTTCATCGGCGATACACACGCCTTCATGCGTCGCATGACTCGTCGCGTACCAATTGAAGGTAGAGACCCAGTGCGTGGTTTGCAGCACTACACAATCGGGTTGTAAAGATCTAATCCAATCACCTAACTGCTTAGAGCCTTCAACGAGAGGTTCGATAAATTCAGGTACTTTGTCCGCAACCGCCATCCGCGGGGTGTGGGGAGTAAGAACGCTGGCGATTATCCCGTGATCTGTGCTCATGTTTTCCACCTACAGCGGCTGTGATTGGAGTGTCGTTAAGATCCCAGAATGGATTTTCAATTTTAGTTATGTTTATAATTATCACCATAACTATATATATCCTGGATGTAAAGCATGTCTGCAAAATCAGACGAGGTTTCACGACAGTATGTTCCGCTGCATCAGCATGCCGGGCACCTTATTCGCCGGCTTAATCAGCGCATGCTTTCTACTTTTTCGGAAAAACTATCTGGAATGGACGTGAGCAACGTGCAGTTCGCTGCCCTTGAGGCCATCAGTCTGTTCGAACCAACAACGCAAAAGGAAATTGCCGACTATATCGCCATGGAACCCAGCAACATGCATAACCTGTTGGCGCGCTTGCGTGATAGAAAACTGATTAGCATCACCATCGACCAGCGCGACCCGCGGCGGAACCGCGTGCGACTTACTAATAAAGGACGGAATCTGCTTGAAACGGTGCGGCCACTAGAAGCGCAGGTGGAGCCCGCTTTACTGGCCGAGCTATCAGCCAGCGAAAAAGCGCACCTCATTAAACTCTTACAGAAATTGGTGAATCTTTAGCGGATTAGGGGACACTGCGCAGTGTCCCCCGATTGAATCACGACGAACAGCTGTAATGCGAAACGCCACCGAGTTCAAAGAACTGCTGCGGTTTCAGCTGGTAATACTTATCTTCCACGTCTTTTGATTGCTCGGCGTAAGGCTGCGTAAGAACATCCTGTAATTCGTTGATTAGGGCATAATCACCCGCCGCCGCTTGCTGATAGGCAGGTGCCACCATCCATTCGCGTAACACATACTTTGGATTAGCGAGTTTCATTTGTCTTGATATTTCTGCACCCACGGCGGTTTTTTCGG
>JBCCFA010000651.1:0-1785 GCA_039029975.1 Pseudomonadota bacterium | reverse complement strand
CCACTCGCGGCGTTAGCCCAAACGAGACAACACGCTCGACGGTTAGCAATGTGTAATCAGCGATGTCGGTAGCCGTTGGATTTTGATTGACTTGGGTGTCGCAAATAAAGCACGATCCTTTCGGTAATAATAAGGCCGTTAATGCACCTGGGCTGGAAACATCTGCGCGTCGCCCTAAGATTTGTTCAACGTGTTGCAAGTGATCTCGGTAGCGGCCGGTAATGCCGCATAGCATGGCATCCGCACTGCCGTGTTTCATCAGCATGGACGCGATGATCGTATTGTTTGTCCGCAACCGAGTTCGTGCATCACGGATGGAAACGCCTCTGCGCTTCATCGCTTCGTGATAAGCCTCAGAATATTCTTTGAATCGCTTGTCCGATTCGGGATTTACGATCTCTATATCCCGATCTGCTCGAAGTCTAAGCCCGAGCTGGCGAATGCGCGTGGTTATCACATCGGGCCTTCCAACCAAAATTGGCTTGGCGAGCCCATCGTCGACAACCGATTGTACGCCACGCAAAATCGTCAGATCTTCACCCTCGGCATAGGCAACGCGCTGTAGATCCGATTTCGCTTTCTCGAATAAGGGCTTCATGAGCACCACGGATTGGAATACGTAGCGCTCCATCTCAATTCGATACGTATCCAAGTCATCTAATGGTCTCGAAGCCACACCGCTACGCATCGCTGCCTCGGCCACCGCCGGTGGAAGCGTTGAAACTAGGCGCGGGTCAAACGGTTTCGGGATGAGATACTCAGGCCCAAATTTGAGTTCTTCGCCGCTATAGGCGGCTTGTACCACTTCGGAGGCCTCTTGCATCGTTAAGTCCGCGAGCGCTTTCACACACGCGAGTTTCATTTCTTCATTGATTGTTGTGGCGCCTACATCTAGCGCGCCACGAAATAAATACGGAAAGCACAAGACGTTGTTTACCTGGTTCGGATAATCGCTTCGACCAGTAGCGATAATTGCGTCGTCACGCACGGCTTTCACTTCTTCAGGCAAAATCTCGGGTACTGGATTAGCAAGCGCTAGGATGATTGGATTATCGGCCATGCTGGCAACCATTTCTCGCGACACAACGCCAGGACCAGACAAGCCTAGAAAAATATCGGCACCCACCATGGCTTGGTTGAGGGTTCTTAGGTCGGTGTCGCGAGCAAACCGCGCTTTTTGCGGGTCATCAGCGCCCTCGCGTCCCGTATAAATCACGCCTTTGCGGTCAATCGCAATCATATGCTCGTGCTGTAAGCCGAGCGACGCCAATAGTTTTAAACACGCAATCGACGCGGCGCCCGCACCGGAAGCCACCAGACGGACCTCAGAAATATCTTTTTCGACTAAGCGCAAAGCGTTTAAGATAGCCGCCGCAGCTATGATCGCCGTACCGTGCTGATCATCATGAAAGACGGGAATCTTGACCCTATCTCTTAATTTCTCTTCAACGATAAAACATTCAGGCGATTTAATATCTTCGAGGTTTATCCCACCAAACGTAGGTTCCAAGCTGGCGATAATATCAACGAGTTTGTCCGGATCTTGTTCATCGATTTCGATATCGAAGACATCAATGCCGGCGAATTTTTTAAACAATACCCCCTTGCCTTCCATCACAGGTTTAGCGGCTAGTGGACCGATATTGCCCAAACCAAGAACCGCCGTTCCATTTGAAATTACCGCGACTAAGTTTCCTCGCGATGTGTATTTCGCGACGGACGCCGGGTTGGTGGCAATTTCTTCGCAAGGAGCTGCCACGCCAGGTGAATACGCCAAAGCCAGGT
>JBCCFA010000650.1:0-1796 GCA_039029975.1 Pseudomonadota bacterium | reverse complement strand
CGGGCGTCAATACGGCCAACATAAGCTTTTAAGTTCACTAAATCATCACTCACGCAACCCAAACGGTTACTCATATAGCTTGCATGGCCGAGCATAATGTCTGCCGCTGAAAAATCGCCAATCAAATATTCCAAACCTTCTAATGCTTCATTCACAGGTAACAACGATTTTGCTAGAAGCTTTTGCGCCTGGCCTAACACCGTTTCGTCGCGACGCTCGGGCGGCAATAAAATGGTTTGCACCACAATCGTGTTGATTGGCGGCATCACCATACCTTCACAATAGTGAAACCACTGCAGATACATAGGATAGGTTTTGGCATCCACCGTGGGTTTTAGACCACCGTTTTTGTGCCGCTCCAAAACGTATTCGACGATAGCGCCCGACTCGTAAATCGTAACATCGCCGTCCTGCAATACTGGAACCCGACCTAAGGGATGACGCGCTCGGTGTTCGTCCGATTTCAGTTCTTGCGGACTAAACGCCATTTTATTGATTTCGTAGGGTAACTCGAGTTCCTCAAGCAACCACACAATGCGGCCGGCACGAGAGTTGGGGGCGAAATGAAGTTTGAGCATAGATAAAACCTGCGACGTGGCTATGATTAGTTAGCGCTAAATTGGCATTATGTACGAGAATTTTTCCCTCGAAAAGAACGCGACACAAAAGCAAGGGCGATGTTCAAGGCGCAATTCTACTATACGCGCCATTAGAAACGAGCTTCTTCTTCGCACGCGCTATTATTTGGATCATTACTCGAATCGCACTGCTCGGTGTTACCGGTACCGCCGATTCCCCCTTCTTCAGCACGATATGATGAAGCACAAGCTGTAAAAATTAGGGTCGCGGCAAGAAACATCGCTCTAAATATTCCCTTATTCATCATCTAGATGCTCCTCGAAATAGTAAATACCAATACCAATTCTCGACTTTTCATCGACAGGAATTTTGCTATTCATGTCTATGTCGTGTTTTGAAAGCACTCTATCCATTTGCTCTAACGCATGTTGCGCCTTTTTTTCTAGTTGTTGTTTTAGTTGCGGGACTTGAGCTGTCGGAATTGCGTTATACGCGACTTTTCGTTGAAAAAAGGCTTCTTCAGTTGTTGTTATATTATGTTCGATAGTGTCGATAAGATCGGATACGTCCACGCCAAGTATCTGAAGCTTTTGATCGGTAGCTTCGGACGGCACGTAGGCGCGACCTAGCAGTTTGAAATTACCGGAGGACGTTTCTTTTACAATTCCCACTTGGATTAATTCGTCCAATATTGCCCGCGGGGGGATATCACCACTGTGTTCTTTAACAAGAGTGGAAAAGCTGAAATCGTCCCCCTCATACTTCAATGTCTTTGGGTTTCCTCTGCTATCCAAATACGCCGATTCTCGGATCCAACCAGACACGACTCGGGCGGCGCGGTTGTAGCGCTTATCGGCTTCCGCTAAATCAATCGAATCGGAACTGGTAATTTCTGCAATTCTTTTTCGCGACATGCCGGTTAAGGTCGCGATTCTTGAAATACTCTGAGTGCGACCTTCTATCGCAAAATTTTCCGCAGCTACTTCCACATAGGCCTCCGCCAACAGATTCGAAACCGCAGCGAAGGACACTCGTTGACGCAGTAGTACTCGGGTTAAGGCTTTAAATATCCTTTTTACGGCAATCGAAATAGCCGAGTGATCAGTCTCATTCATTCTGCCGGTATCCCAACGTAAATATCGCCGGACTAATTATACTTGACCTGCGACGATTTTGTGACAACGTCACGATCCGCAATGGTCGGGTGAGAGCGAATG
>JBCCFA010000649.1:0-1822 GCA_039029975.1 Pseudomonadota bacterium | reverse complement strand
TTTTTGCTCGCCAAGCGCGGTATCTGCCACGGTGCGCCTGTTACCAATTTGTAAGGGGCTTTCCAATCTCAGCATTTCTTCGACTGCAGGTCGAATTAAGTTCTGATCGGCGGCCAGCTGTGCCTGTTTTTGCGGATTGCGCAACAGCAGATCAACGCCGTTGGCAATTAAACTGCCAGTGGTATCGTGGCCAGCGTTCAGCATAAAAATCGAATTGTGCAGAATTTCGATTTCGGTTAGCCCGTCACCTCCTTCGCTGGCTTGCACTAACGCCCACAGCACGTCCATCCGAGCTGCACTTGGCGGGTTTTGTTTTTTTCTGGCAATGAGTTCGCGAAGGTATTCTTTAAATTCATCAACCGCATGATTACCAGCGGCGAGTTGTTCAGTCGTTCTTACTGGTTCCAAGGCACCAAGAATTATCGTTGCCCATTCTTTGAGCGGTTCGCGTTCTGCATGAGGCACGCCTAATAAATCGCCAATTAGATTGAGTGGAATGATATTGGCGTAGTTGTGTACAACATCTAGGTGCCCAGACGCCTCGGCCTCATCCAGCAGGCGGTCGACCATTGCACGGATACTCGCTTCCATCTCGCGCAGCACTCGCGCGGCAAAGAAAGGCCCTAACAATTTTCGCACTCGCGTGTGATAGGGCGGATCGTTGAACACAACTGAGGTTGTGTGATGCTCATAGAGCGGTGAATCACCAAATCGCGGATAAAAATCGACTTTTTTATCCGCGCTAAAAATTTGCGGATCACTTAAGGCTTGTTTAACGTCAGCGTATCTCGTGACAACGATTGAGCCATCGTGCTGCTTACACAGTGGCGCGTGCTTGCGCAGCGTCGCGTAATCGGGATAGGGGTCCAGCGCGAAGTCTGCATCTACTGCCGACAGGGCAAAATCTTGCGCCGTGGATGGTGTTAAGCGGGGCATTTGGTGTGTTTCACTATCTGTTGATCGATAGCACCAAAGACAGGTTCGCCGTGTTCGCCCGTAACCTCAATTTGAACGCGGTCACCAAATTTAAGGAATGCCGTTTTAGCTTGTCCTTCTGCATTTTGCTCTTCAACCCGAGCCTCGGCGATGCACGCATAGCCCTGTTGAACATCATCATTCGATACCGCACCAGCGCCAATAATCGTGCCCGCCGACAAGCGCCGAGTTTTTGCGGCATGCGCTATCAGGTCAGCAAAGTCGAAATACATATCGGTGCCGGCGTGTGGGGCGCCCAGCACGAGATCATTGATTTTAGTCTTAACCGGGAGACAAAGTCTGTTGTCCCGCCAGTAGCTACCTAATGAGGATGGGCTGACTGCCACTGGCGCGAATGAACTCGCTGGTTTCGATTGGATAAAACCGAATCCCTTGGGCAATTCTGTTTGTGTGAGGGCGCGTGCCGTAAAATCATTTAACAAGCACACGAGCTTGATATGAGTAGATGCCTCTGAAGCGGAGACGCCTAGCGGCACGTCGTCAACAATCACGCCAATTTCGGCTTCGCAATCGACGCCTATCGAGTCGCTCGCAAATGGGACGTCTTCCTTTGGCCCAAGAAAAGAATCCGACAAACCTTGGTACATCAGCGGTTCGGTTTCGTAATTATCTGGCATCGCCGCCCCACGAGCTTGGCGGGCTTTTTTCATGTGCGACAGATAAACGGATCCATCGAGGAACTGAAAGGCGCGTGGCAGCGGACTGCGTTTAGCGTTTTTGCTTGCTTTCTTAAGATATTCTCTTCATTTCCCTTTGATGGGACACCAATCCTATGATTTTGGCATATGAAGTTCACTCCCACGTCACTTTTTGTTTCTTGCATTAG
>JBCCFA010000648.1:0-1839 GCA_039029975.1 Pseudomonadota bacterium | reverse complement strand
CCCGGATGAATGGCGACGGCATCGGTGACTTCAGCGGCACTAATAATCGCCGGGATATTTAGATAGCTTTGTGCAGCTACCGCCGGACCGATGCAAACTGACTCATCTGCGAGCCGCACGTGCTTTAGATCTCGATCCGCTGATGAATGCACCGCCACCGTTTTTATTCCAAGTTCCCGACAAGCGCGTAACACGCGCAAGGCAATTTCACCGCGATTGGCTATTAAAATCTTATCCAGCATCCATCGTCACCAAATTATTGAAGATCAACTCTAAGTTACGGCCGAGATTAATCAATCACAAATAAGGGTTGTTCAAACTCAACCGGCTGTCCGTTGTCTGCAAAGATCGCCGTGATCGTCCCAGCTCGATCGGATTCGATCGGGTTCATAATTTTCATGGCTTCGATAATGCACAAAGTGTCGCCAACACGAACCGATTGACCCACTTTCACAAACGGTTCCGCATCGGGAGAAGGCGCAGAATAGAAAGTGCCCACCATGGGCGCTTTCACTTCTTGACCGCTAGGTTCAGAAGCGGCCGGCACGCTGCTCGGCTGTTCTGGTTCCGCAGCAGCCACAGTAGGCTCGGCTGCGATGGGAACAGGGGCACTCGGTAACACAGCAGGTGGTGGACTCACTACTGTAGAGCCGCGGGAAATCCGTACGGATTCTTCACCTTCTTTTATTTCGATTTCAGCAATACCAGACTCTTCTAGTAATTCGATGAGTTTCTTTACTTTTCTAATATCCACCGTGGTTACCTATTCAATCGTTCAAGTTAAAGAAAGTCTTTACGGTTTAATCCCGCGTTTCCAATTTCGATAAGGCCGCCGCTAGGGCGAATTCATAACCTTGCGCTCCCAAGCCGGTGATTACTCCGACAGCGATGTCTGATAGAAAAGATTGCTGCCGAAATTCTTCCCGCGCGTAAACATTCGATAAATGCACTTCGATGAACGGAATCGCGACACCAAGCAGGGCATCACGAATGGCAATACTCGTATGGGTAAACGCGCCCGGGTTAATCACGATGTAATCGCTTTGCCCACTGGCCGTATGAATTCGATCAACGAGTTCGTGCTCCGCATTGGATTGGAAAAAATCGATTGCCGCGCCGGCGCTACTGGCCATGGTCGTCAAGCGCTTTTCGATATCAGCTAGCGAGGTCTGGCCGTACTTGTCTGGTTCACGAGTACCCAAGAGATTCAGATTGGGGCCATTGAGCACCAACAAATGAATCATCACGTTCTCCCCTCGTTAGCCGAAATTTGCGAAATTTGTCTGCTAGTTATGCCAAAGATTTCGATATTTGAAGCACGTAAGCGATCCAAATTCGAAAGTATCCCGCTGTTTTAAACAATAAACGGTTATTTAACAACAATTAGCGGCAAGCTAACATGAAATCGCGACTTTTACGAGCGGATGGGTACAGGTTGGGGGGCTATATCGCGCCTTTTTCGAGGAGCTGCTGAAGCGCATGTTCGGCGTCCTTTTCATGCCATTCGCCTTGGTGTGTCGTGACAATTTCTCCCGCCCCGTTAATCACAGCGGTGAACGGTAGACCGCCAATCTTATTACCAAGTTCGCGCATGAAAATGGCCGCATCATCACCGCCAATTAGCACCGGGTATTCGACCTTCGTGTCAGCGACGAATTTTTCAACCGAATCTAAGTGATCATAGGCGATACCGATAAACTGAATACGTTCTTCGCCGAAAGCTTGTTGCAAGCGATTAAAACTAGGAATTTCTTTAAGGCAAGGCGGGCACCAAGTTGCCCAGAAATTAATCACCAAGTAGGGGCCTTTCCATTCACTCAGCAGACGTTTGTTGCCACT
>JBCCFA010000647.1:0-1844 GCA_039029975.1 Pseudomonadota bacterium | reverse complement strand
CCTGTAATTTGAGTGATTGGTGTTGCATGGCTCACTGTGTGAGTACCGTACATGGCCTAGCTGCAACAATGGAGGGAAGGCATCGCGCTACTTCTAATGCGGTTCTACGGGTTTCAACTACGCTCCGAGCGATCGCGTTTTCGTTAATGAGTAACAGTGCTCTTTCGTATTGTGCGTTCGCGTTGTTATATTCGGACTGTGTTTGAGTAACTAGGTTTTCGGCATTTCGAGAATCCAACGCAGCAATAATGTCGTCCTTCGTTACCTGGTCTCCTTCAAGAAAATTTATTTCCCTAACGTCACCGCTGACTTGAAATGTCAATTCGGCAAATTCATCTGCTTGGACGATTGCTGGAAACGTCATTATTTCTCTTGTTTGCGACGTCTCAATGGTTAACAGTTTAGCGGGGCGGACGATAGGATTTTGCACCGTTAACGGTGTTGCGGCTTCGCCCGAGCAGCCGGCGGTCAATGCTGCCACAGCCGTTGCGACTATCAATCGATTAAATATCGCCGACCGTCTCGTCGTTTGATTTTTAATCACCGGATCGCGATTAACAAATGCGATTTGCTGCGAGAACCAGTGGATAATATTAAATAATATCAGTACGAGCGGTACTAAATGAATATAGGTGATCGCTTTTCTAAAAAAGTTTAGTTGAGCCTCTCTAAAATTCTTATCAAGTATGATCATATATCCCCCTAAACCTGAAATGAAAATTCAATAACTGAAAACCTTACCGGCGGCGGCGATAGGGTGGTGAGCAGAGCAAATCGGCAGCAAAATACTAATCACCTTACATTTGGCGATGAAAATTTTTCGCCGCATCCGAATCAGAAAAGGTATTTTTTTGCGAACGAATTCCATTTTGCGGAATCGAAATGAAGGCGCTAGAACCGATAATTAAGAGCGAAACCAAAAACGCCTTGGTTCTCGCTGCCGCGTTCTTCAACAAGCGAAGAATCGGCAACATCACCTAATAATCGGTCATATCCACCAAATCCAATTAGAGACACGTGGTTAGTTAGGTTCGCAATAATTGATGCGCCAAACCCAATAGAATTTAAACCGCCTTCCGTGTCATATTCAGAGATACCTGTGGCGAGAGATTGCGCACTGTCAACATCAAAAAACGCGCTATTAAAGCTGTCACTCCCGAAGCTAGCTTCCGGACCGACGGAATATATCAGCGTTTTACCGAATGCCTTAAATGAATCGGTATATTTCACTTGCATATCTCCGACCAGGCCATCGTGTCCACCAATCGCGTGACGAACCTCAACTGTGGCGGAGAAGTTTTCGTAGACGTATTGCACAAAGCCGCCGAGTTCCACGGCGCCATCAACGTCGCCCAGCCCTACTAGATCAGTAGAATCGTCTCCAAGAGCAAGCGGGTTACTTCCTTGTTCGTCGCGCCCAAAGTTGTAACGAATTACCGGTCCAGCGCGGAAGCTCTCTAGATCTAGCGCGACGTACTCAACCCCCGCGAAAGATGCAGTGAATTTATCGTCATATCGAACGGACAAATTGGGGAAAACGCTAAACTGATAGTCATCATCACCGAGAAAAGTGGGAAGATAGAGAAATCCAGCTGATACGTCGTACTGCCATCCTTCTTGAGATTTTTCGTTAGCCTGTGCGATAGCGATACTATTCAATAAGAAACAAGCAATGAGCCCAATGAATGCAAACCGATTAGTCATACTGTCCTCCATCATTTTATTGAGTATTTGAGAACAATGAATTTAACGGAGAGCTTTTGCTGGGCTTTCTCGGTTAAGTAAAGTTATGTTAATCCGAACTGGGAACCGCTGATGTTTGACTGAAGTGCGACGTAAGATGG
>JBCCFA010000646.1:0-1852 GCA_039029975.1 Pseudomonadota bacterium | reverse complement strand
CGGCGATCTTCGCGGTCGAGCGGGCGCGGGCAGCGCGGCCGACGGTCGAATTGGCAAAAACTTTTCCCGCCCATACGAAATGCCTGGGATGATTTGGGTAAAATATCGCCAGAAATTGCAAATAAAACGGGACTAAATCCCGGCTGCGAGATTGTGTGCGGCGTACATGATAGCAACGCCTCGCTTGCGCTTTACTTGAAGCACCTTGGCCGTGACTTTGTCCTCGCCTCGACCGGTACCTGGGCGATTTTATTCAATCCTTCCTTGTCGCTCGATGCCTTAAACCCATCGCGTGACATGCTGGCGAACATCGACATCACCGGTCGTCCGATACCAACGGCGCGCTTTATGGGCGGACGGGAATTCGAGGCGCTTGCGGGTGACGCAATCGATGTAGAGGCGATGCCCTGCCACGTAAAGGAATTGTTGGCGCAAGGGACCATGGCGTTACCGACATTCGCTCCTGGAAACGGGCCATTTGCCGAACGACAAGGAAAGATAATCGGGCCAGAACCGAAGTCACAGCAACAGCGTGCCGCGCTGGCGTCACTTTATCTGGCTTTGATAACAAATGAGGTTCTGGATCTTCTGCGGGCAAGTGATCAAAAAATAATCATTGATGGTTCATATGCCTCTAACCAACTATATTGCAAATTGATTGCCGCTTTGCGCGAAAAGCAGCTCGTATATTCTAATAATTCACGAGATGGCACAGCTGTAGGTGCGAGTATTCTTCGAAAATGGTGCGACGGGGAATCTAAAACTGATTTAATTTTGAACCGAATCGAGAGAGTTGCAATCGATAATTTGAACGAATATTCGCAAAACTGGTACAGTTCGGCGCACCGCTTCGCATAATGGGTCTCCAAAAATAACTTTTACTAATTTTGAGCCGCCGTCATAGTAGTGTCGTGGTTATCGGCGAACGTCGGTCCAGCGACAGTCGGAAATAATTCAGGAAGAGGGGAAAACCATGGCAACGACTACCATCACGGTCACGACGGCGACCGACGGGTTGGATTTCCAGGACGACTTGATCAGTTTACGCGAAGCCATTCAAATTTATGCGGTACAAAATGCAGAAGCCGGTAATGACAGCGAAATCGTCTTTGACATCCAAGATGGTTCGGGATCAACGATTGTTCTGGACTCTGGTGGCGGTGCACTGCAAGTCTCCACCAATTTGACAATTGATGGCGGCGATGACGGCATAACCATTGACGCGGCCGGTAGCGCTTCTAACCCCAATCGCGTCTTTGACATCGAAGGCACAAAGGATGAGCAGATTGATGTCGGACTCTCTTCATTAACAATTACCGGCGGCCAGACGACAGGTAACCTCAGTAATGGTGCCGGGGCCGGAATCTTTGCCGAATATACCGATCTTACAATCGACAGCAGCACGATTACCGGCAATAGCACGAGCGGAAAGTCCGCCGATGGTGCTGGAATCTTCGCCAGTTACTCCAACTTGACCGTCACGGACACGGTCGTAAGCGGCAACTCGACGACAGGAAATCAAGCCAGTGGTGCTGGTATTGCATTACTCAATAGCGGCTTGGATCTCGCCGAAAGCACCATCGAAAGAAACAACACCTACGGCAGAAGCGCCTTCGGTGGTGGGATTTGGGCAAACTATTCCACCGATGAACAGTCAGGCCAAATTCTGATCGCCAGAAGCACGATCGATAACAACAATACCACCGGGCAAAATTCTTCCGGCGGCGGGATCGATCTCAGCAATGTTCAGAATTTTGGCTTTGAGTACAGCACGCTAAGCAACAATTCGATCTCTACAGGTGGAGGTGGCGGCCTCTCCGTTTATGGTTCCTCGGCGTTGATTTCGAATAGT
>JBCCFA010000645.1:0-1859 GCA_039029975.1 Pseudomonadota bacterium | reverse complement strand
GGAGCGCGCCACCAACGCGTCGATTGCAGTACACATGGCGCAACAAGCATCCATCCCCTTGGTGCTCTGCATTGGTCAGGTGCAAAGGGATTTTTTAGGCCGCGATTCATTTCAGGAAATGAATTATCAACAGTTTTATGGTGGTCTGTGCAAAGCGGTCTTTGATATCAACACAGTCGGCGAAATCGAAAACACGCTTAGCGACGCTTTTGCCACAGCACTAAACGGTCGCCCGGGTCCGGTCGCCATAGTGTTTCCTGAAGATGTGTTGAAGGCATTTGCTGAATCCCCAACAGCAGAAACAAAAGTAACGAAGCGATGCGTTGAAATTAGCGCAGCGGAGGTGAATGGTAGTTTGCACTGCATCGCAAATGCCGAGCGTCCGTTAATCGTTGCCGGCGGACCGTTGTGGTCTGATTCAGCGGCAAACGACTTAACGGCTTTTGCCGCGCGCTTAAAAATCCCCGTCCTCACCGCATTTCGCCGGAATGACGTCGTGGATAATTATGCCGATTGTTTCGCCGGTTACCTTGGCTTAAATCAAGCTGCCGAACTGACTGACACGATAGCTGCCGCGGACTGCATTTTGGTCTTAGGTCCGCGCTTAGATGAGCCCACAACCGGTGGTTATCAATTGTCAGGGATAAATAAACACGCGACGCAGCAGTGGATACACGTCTATCCACAGTTTGATGCGCTTAAATTAGCACCCAAATCGAACGTGTCGATCGAAACCTCGCCGGCAGCTTGGCTTGGTCATGCGCTTGAGACAACTGCAGACGCGGATTTTGCTGTTTCGGATGTGCGGCAAAATTGGTATCAATCTTGTCGGCAACAATTTCTCGCCAGTACAAAAGATGAATTTCACGGCAAATACGATCCGGCCCTATTAAATCTGCCTCGGGTGATGACAGAGTTGAATGCGTTGTTACCTGATGACGCGATTGTGACGAGCGATGCTGGAAATTTTACGCTATGGCCGCAGCGTTTACGGCTTTATCGCAGACCTGGCCGCTTCTTGGCACCAATCAACGGCGCGATGGGGTTCGGCCTGCCAAGCGGCATCGCCGCTTCTCTTACCTATCCGAATCGCACCGTTGTCAGCTTCGTGGGCGACGGTGGCTTTCTTATGACGGGGATGGAGCTTTCCACGGCTGTTAAATACGGGGCAAAACCAATTATTCTCGTTTTCAATAATGCCCTTTACGGCACGATAGATTCGCATCAACGCCGCGATTATCCGGGCCGCGAACATGGCAATGAATTACATAATCCGAATTTTGTTGATTTCGCTGAATCGTTCGGGGCCGCGGCGGTGCGTGTGAAGGGCGTGGAAGATTTTGCCAATGCCCTAATGCAAGCGCGTCAACTTGACGAATTAGCTGTAATTGAGCTTTGTCTGCATTAGTTCAGGCAAAGACCAGCCGAGCAGAGGCGCAAATAGTATCGCGTAAAATAACAAAATCGCATGTAATCATCTCACGACAACAAGAAAAAATTTGAGGCCCAACGGAGGCACCATGATTGAAGCATTAAGTTCAGAAAACCTACCGGCACCGCGCTTTCGCTATGCGCCACTCGTAAAAACTGGCCCGTTTTATCAAACCGCCGGGATGATCGCGCTCGATTCGTCGACTGGTGCGCTCGCGCCAGGCGGGGCAGGCGCAGAAACCGCAAAAATTCTTGATAACTTATTGAAGGCGCTCCCAGATTTTGATCTCTCTTTGGACAACTTGGTGAGCACCACAATCTACACGACTGACTTTGACAACTTCCCAGCGATTAACGAGGCATGGGAGGCTGTTATCGCCGCCGATTCGCGCCTCCCGGCACGCACGTCAATAGGCGTTGCGGCTTTG
>JBCCFA010000644.1:0-1865 GCA_039029975.1 Pseudomonadota bacterium | reverse complement strand
TGCGCGCGCTACCACGGACGCATGTCGAAAAGCGAACGCGAAAAAGCACAAAAAGAATACGGTCGGCCGCGGGCCCGCAAAGTCATGGTGGCTACTAGCGCTTTCGGGATGGGCATTGATAAGCGTAATATTCGCTACATACTGCATTACCAGGTGCCGGGTTCAATTGAACAATATGTGCAAGAAGCCGGACGCGCGGGCCGCGATGGTCGCCCGGCGAACTGCGTTTTGTTGTTTGATGAGGCCGATATCGATATTCAAAAAAGATTGATCACTAAAACGCACGTTAATACGACACAACTAGAAAGTTTAGAGAACGCCCTCGTCGCCTGGGCGGAAACTGACGATGCAATTAGCGTGGATGATCTGGCCCTTTCCGCCGCCGTGCAAAAATCTACTTGTCGTGCGTTTTGCGAACGACTTGCGGAATCGAAACTCCTTAAAAGCACTGCCCGTCATCAATTCAAACTTGCGGTGAAAACTAAAAATCTCCGCGAGGGTATCGCAGAATTGGCTGCGCAGTTTAAGATTGTTCAACAAGGTGATCTAAGGCGTTTAAGCTTAATGGCCCAGTATGCTGAATCCACACAATGCCGCAGTGCCTATATCAACGATGCATTTATCGATACGCCGATTGAGGATTGTGGTCGCTGTGACCGCTGTAGGGCAAAGAGGCCCAACGAAAGGTAGAGTCCTCGCGCGCCAGGATCAAATAGCGAAACGCTGTCGAATATCAGCCTCTGCAGGGGGATGGAAATTAATTTTATTTGCATCCCTCGTGGCCCAGTCGACTACTCTGTGATCCATTATTCGGTAATATAGTGGGGGTACCATGGCAGCTAAAAACATTAGCGGATAACAGTAAGGTAGCACTGGCGCGCTCTCATGATCGCGTAGCGCATGGTACCAACGAGTCGACCGCAGATGATGTGGCGAATGTCGCACAAAGTTCACCAGCAAATTGTTCGACGCGAGCATGTTCGTATTCCAAGAATGTTGCTCGGTAAATGGGAGATAGCTACCGTCTTCTTTTTGGTCGCGTTTCATCCCGTAGTGTTGGCAATATTCGATCAGCGATAAGTACCACCAACAAACATACTGTTGAATCAATAACATGGGCAACACAACAAACCCGAAAGCGATAGTAAGTGCGCCAAACAGCCCGTAAGTAATACCCATTGTCTGGACCATTTCGTTTTGCAGGCTGATGGGGCCAGAATTTTTTCTCGCTAATTTGTCAGTTTCTGCCTGCCAAGTTTCGCGAATGAAACCCAATTGAGAGCGAATGCCGAATTGATAAAGGGATTCGCCCAATCGCGAACTGGAGCTGTCGACTGGTGTCGCGACGTGGACATGGTGCGAGCGCAAATGGCCGGGCAGAAAATGCCACACCCCTCCGACACCGAGGAAGAATTTCCCCCAACGGCGATCAGAATAAGAAGTCTTATGTCCAAACTCATGACCAACGGCTAAAGCCAAACCCGAAACAATACCCATTGATACGGCGATGCCTAAATAGGAGCTTAAAGTCAGATCGGTGTTCGCGATATACCAGCAAACGAATATGAAATTAATGAGATAAGACGGTGCCGACGCTTTTAAAAGATTTCGGTAGTAAGGATCTATTTCGATCTCATCAAGAACTTCTACCGGTGGATTGTTATCGTCCTTGGGAAGCAATTCGTCCAGCATTGCGGTGAATCCAAACCAGGCGACCGCGGCGATCCAATAGAGCAGCGGCATCTCTAAAACCCAAGCAAGCAAACATCCTGCCGATGGGAGCAACGGTAAAAATGGTTGGCTGAGCCACAGCCGACGGCGCGAGTCTTGGTATCCGCTGGTTTCATTTGTTATTGGGTTCGTGG
>JBCCFA010000643.1:0-1879 GCA_039029975.1 Pseudomonadota bacterium | reverse complement strand
CGCGATTGCGCGTCGCAAAGAAATGCTAGAACAGTTTAAAACCGATATCGATCGGACGTCATTAGAAATATTGGATTAGAGAAGACTCTATGTTTAACGTTATTGTTCGAAATGCCGACGGGCAAATTCAAAATGTTGTTGAATGCCCTGTAGATGTTTGCGCAATAGGGAAGTCTCGCAGTAACTTAGTGCAGCTACGCGGTTGGAAAGTGGCGCCAGAGCACGCCGAAATTCATCGCACATCTGAAGGCCTGTTTGTCGAACGGGTGTCAAAGAAGGCCGAGCTGTTCGTCAATGACGAGCTGGTTGAAAACTATGGTCCGCTCCGTTCCAGGGATCAGGTTAAAATTGGCGGTTTTATCGTGCAAGTTGGTGAGGAATCGTCTGAACCCGTGGATCCCGGTCGAACGCAACCTTTGGACTTAAATAAAAAAAATGACGATGGGGAAGATTTGCATCTGCAAACAATCATCGGCGTCCCAAGACACAAGGAGATCGAAGAAAGTGACGAGTTGAGTGAGACAGTGATACTGCTCCGCCACATGGACAAATTTAAATGGCGCAACCGAGTCCATGATCAATTACTTGAAATGATGGACCTGCGTCGCACCGATATTGGTGGCATGGGTGAAGACGAATTGCGTAACCACGTTTCAGAGATGGTCTCTGAGATTATCACCGAAATGGACGCTAAAATTCCGCCCGATGTGGATCGCGAGCGCTTACAAAAAGAAGTACTCGATGAAGCCGTGGGCTTGGGGCCGCTAGAGGATTTGCTTGCCGATGATTCGGTAACGGAAATCATGGTGAACAAATATGACGAAATATTTATCGAGCGTGAAGGGAAACTGAGTCCATCGGAGATTACCTTCTCTAGCGATGATGCGGTGATGTCAGCGATCGAGCGCATCGTTTCGCCGCTTGGTCGCCGGATTGATGAAAGTTCGCCGATGGTCGACGCGCGCTTGAAAGATGGTTCACGGGTAAATGCGATTATTCCCCCATTGGCTTTGCGCGGACCGTGTTTGACGATTCGAAAGTTTGCGAAAAACAAACTTACATCAGACGACTTAGTCAATTTTGGTGCCATCAATCGATCCATGGTCGAATTTCTAGAGATGGCGGTGAAGCAACACAAGAACATTATTATTTCGGGCGGTACGGGTTCCGGTAAGACGACCTTGCTGAACATGATGTCGAATTTTATTCCGCCAAGTGAACGCATTGTCACGGTTGAAGATGCTGCGGAATTAAAGCTCGTGCAACCGCACCTTGTGAGTCTTGAAGCGCGGCCGCCTAACTTGGAAGGCAAGGGCGCGGTACCGATACGTGACTTAGTGAAAAACTGCCTACGTATGCGTCCTGATCGTATCGTGGTGGGGGAGTGTCGCGGTGGCGAAGCACTCGATATGTTGCAAGCCATGAATACTGGTCACGATGGCTCTTTGACCACAGCACACGCCAACACACCGCGAGATTTAATAGCCCGCTTAGAAGTGATGGTAATGATGTCGGGGATGGAATTACCCGTCCAGGCTATTCGCGAGCAAGTGGCCTCAGCAGTGGATATCGTGGTTCAACAAACTCGCTTCGGAGATGGTTCGCGGAAAGTCGTAAACATTTCTGAGGTCACTGGCGTTGAAGGTTCTACGGTACAAATGCAAGATATTTTCCGTTATCAACAAGACGGTTTCGATGAAAAAGGCAAGGTGCGCGGTAAGTTCGTGGCTACAGGCAGGGTGCCAGAATTTTACGACGAGCTAATGCAGCGCGGTGTTTCCGTTGACATGTCGATATTTGAGCAATCGTGAAAGAACTATTTTTTAATTTCATTTCCAGCTCGTCTCTGCTGCTAGCAGTTGGCGCGGTGTTTATTGCG
>JBCCFA010000642.1:0-1906 GCA_039029975.1 Pseudomonadota bacterium | reverse complement strand
TACATCCCCGAGCGCCCGAATCTTATCATCGTCACCGACTGCACAAATTGCGCCGTCTCGGATCGCAATTGCGCTAACGTCTCCGATGCTGTCGTCGAGTGTGGTGATACGACCGTTGTAAAGAAGGAGGTTAGGGGCACAGCTTTCACCGGCAACTGAAATCTGAGCTGACGCTAGGAGTGCCGCATACGACACGCTTAATTTCAGGAAACTTCGTCTACCAGAATCCATTTTCAACACCTCTACAACAGGTTTAGCGTTCCAACCACCGGGACAAAGCGCGAACCAACAGGGGCATCACTGCCCAGGTAAGGGTAATGACCGTGAGCACCGTCGCCATGCCGATGCGACCAACCATCCCAAAACTAATCTCGAATTCGTTCAAGGCGGCAATCCAAAACACGACCGTAGGGAAAACACCGACCCATGTTACGAGAGCCATCTTCCAACGCGGCGGTCCTGACGATGCGGGCTGTCTGAAAAAACACTCGAGGCCATGCAGCTCTCGCTTTATTGATTCTGCTTCGGTCAAGCCTGCAGTCTTAGCCATCCAGTGATGGAATATTTCCGAATCGTAGAATTCATCGGCATGTGCTTTATCCAAAAACGAGCGTAATATGCCGAACTCTCGCGATGAGCTTCCCTCCGGTGGTCTTATGATGTGAACGCCGGTCGTGCCCGGAAACTCAAGAGACTCTGCGGCAAATTCGCGAAGGGCGACTTCAAATATTTTCTCTTTGCCCGGTAGCGCGATACGCGTGATGGCGATGTGGAAATCCGTATCCTTTGGCGGTGCGGTATTATTCGATTCATTCACCTTTTGCTTGTTGAATCGCAAAATAACTAGTCATGAGATTTCGATAGCTCGGTAAGTGATTCGACAACAGCGCCGCGAGTCCCTCCATGTCATTTCGCCAATCACGCTGTAACTCACAGGCCACGGAAAACCAATTCATGAGTTGGACGCCTGCCGCGGTCATACGCGACCATGCGGAATGTCGAACGGCTTCGTTAAATGTCCCTGATGCATCAGTAACAACAAATACGTCATAGCCCTCTTCAATAGCAGATAGGGCGGGAAACGCCACACACACGTCAGTAACTACGCCAGCAATAATCAATTGCTTTCGACCGGTAGCGGCTACGGCGTCCGTGAATTCTTGGTTATCCCAGCAATTTATTTGTCCGGGTCTCTGGATAAATGGTGCGTTCGGAAACGTCTCTTTAATCTCTGGAACGATTGGACCGTTCGGTCCTTCGTCGAAACTAGTTGTAATTATTGTCGGAAGTTCGAAGAACTTTCCAATATCCGCCAGCGCTAGCACGCTGTTTTTAAAGTCGTCTTGGGAAAAATCTTGCACCAAAGATATTAGTCCAGATTGATGGTCAACTAAAAGTAAAGCTGCATCGTCTTTTGAAAGTTTCTTGTACGGCGTACTCATCCCTTCCTCCTCATTTATGTCGTTTTAAAAATATATTTTCTTAAAGCAATCTTTCGGGCATTGCGGGTTCGATTTACTAAATAGCGTGAAAGGGTAGTAGACCTAAAACCGTGGATCTTAAAAAATAAAATGGCCCAACTAAGCTTAAGGTCGACCCCACTATCCTTCCCGGAAGAGTGACCGACTTGCGTTAGATTCGCGCTTTTCCGGGACCTTACCTAATCAACAGATGATCGGTCAGCGCAACCTATCAAAAAGCCAGCCGAATCGTGAAGATTGCGGAATTTCTTTTATTTGTCGTGGATAACAACAGATTCAGATCCATGGACTAATGTTAAACGTAATATGATCGGTTACTAGCCCATCATATGGAAACACTGTGTATTTCGAACGACGATAAATGGAGCGGATCGATGGACAAATTAGATGGCATTAGAGCTTTCGTAAAAACCGTTAACTCCGGC
>JBCCFA010000641.1:0-1917 GCA_039029975.1 Pseudomonadota bacterium | reverse complement strand
TCTTTGTAACGAGCGCAAGTGGGTTCTGTTCGTTCGGATAAGATTTTAAGTCGCGATGCACCGCACGCATAAAGCTATGAAAATGGATTCGTCTTTTGTTATCAAAAGGCAAGCAATCGAAAAACGTATCAACAAGATAAGATTTGCCGCGCCCGACTGGACCCCAAATGTAAAGACCTGCGTCGGCCACTGCCGATGTGTTGTCAGTTGACCGCTTGCGCAAAAATTTGGGGAGAAGACTAAATCGAGGCTCAGGTTGACCAGCTTCGAGTCGATCGAACAAGCGCTCTAATTCTGCCACCGCGCGCGCCTGATGCTCGTCAGGCAGGAGTTGGCCATGAGCCAAATCCTCACGATAACGAGATTCTGGAGTGTCTATTGGGGTCATCCCTTGTCGATATCATAGCGTGGCGTAATCCCCTATTATGTCACCTATCGAACCTTTCCCAAACGGTCCACGCGCACCATGTCCCAAATAAGTCAGATCCAAATCAAATTTGTCGCCACGGAGGATCGTTTATTGTTGCGGGTGTCTTCTAGCAATCAACAGGAGTTTCGTTTTTGGTTAACGGCACGCTTGGTTAAAAAGTTATATCCGGCGCTGTACGACTCGCTCTCTAAGACTTCACCCACGGCTGCGCAAAGTTTGCCAATTGCCAAACAAGAAGTGGTGGAATTTGAGCATCAACAAGCCATTTCGAAAACTGATTTCAAAACTGAATTCAAAGAAGCGCCTCAACAGTTTCCTCTAGGGGAGACACCAATTTTAGTCACGAAATGTCAGCTGAGACCCACCCAGGACGGCAATACCGTTCTTGCTCTCGCGCCCGAAGAAGGACAAGGTATCGACATTAATCTAAGCCTAGAATTATTACATTCGTTCACGAAGTTACTCGTCGACGCAGCAAGAATCGCTGAATGGTCATTCGATACAACACCCTTATCGTCGCAACAAACGAGTAGCGATGAGAACGTCACGCTGAACTAGGCGATTAATCTGGAATTTGAAGATGCGATGGTTAAGGCTACCTAGCACCCGTCTTGCTATTCGTTGGAAATTTCTTAGCGTGATGGTGGCAATCGCTATCGTGCCACTTATTATCTCCGCTTGGTTAGAGGTCCGCAGCGTGGCAAAGCTAGGAGAAGAGTTGGCGGCTGAAAGTGGCCGCACAGTGAACGAGCGAACCCGCCAATCACTGCAACGATCGCTGCATCAATTGATCGAAATGATAAACCGCGCTGCCGAAACGGCAGAGTTAATCGCCCGCCTTCAGGCACGACACGCGACCCATGTGTTGACGCAACCACTCCCAGAAAAACAACTCGCAAGCGAACTACTTTGGACAAACGATTTTACGCCGCTCGACGCCACTGAGGAATATCAGTTCAATGCGGGCAATCTCACCGTGCCGATTAACCGAAAATCACACGCGCTCTTCTCGCCAAATAACGAAAAAACTGGTCAGGTTTTGGATTCCGCTAAAACCTTACAGGGTATGCAATCGTTCTTCCTCGAAATCAATCGAACGCACGCGTCGCTGTTTCGCTGGCAGTATGTTGCACTAGAAAATGGCTTACTAGCGACCTATCCCGGGCACAGCGATTATCCGCAGGATTTTGATGTGCGTGAGCGCGATTGGTACAAGATTCAGAAAAGTCGTCGCGAGCTAACTTGGTCACCCCCGCATACCGATGCCGTCACGGGATTACCGGTAATTAACGTGACAATGCCTTTGATAACGGATTCAGGTGAGTTCTTGGGCGTCTCTGGCTTGGACGTCCGCATCGCTAGTTTTTTGCGCGCGCTACAGTTGCCATTAAAATTCGAATACGACAGTGAGACGCTGATCGCCGCCTTGGTTACGGACCCGGTTAATCAAACGCAATCATTATTCATCGTTGCAGAATCCTCCCATC
>JBCCFA010000640.1:0-1927 GCA_039029975.1 Pseudomonadota bacterium | reverse complement strand
GTCGTTTACAAACTCTTCCCACGAATTTGCGAGTAACTTATTAGATACCCTAGCTGGCCGAGTAAGAGCAGGTAATAAGCGCCTAGTGGCATCTTTAGATGCAAAAGAACATTACAAACGCGTCTCGCGGGTGGATGCGCTCACTGGTCTTTACAACCGTACGTGGTTCAACGATGTCTTGGTTAGACATTGTCACCGAGCGCATCGAGAGAACGTGCCGCTATCGGCGATATTTATCGATATCGATCATTTCAAACGGGTTAATGACGAACATGGCCATTTGGCCGGAGACTTAGTGTTACGCCGAGTCGCCGAGCGCTTGCAGCAAGGCATTCGCTCGATTGATTCTGCCGCGCGCTTTGGTGGTGAAGAGTTTGTGTTGTTGCTATATGGGATCAATGTCAACGAAGCGCGCGAAATAGCTGAACGCTTACGGCGCGACGTTGGCAATCTGAATATCACCTCAGGCTCAATTCAAATCAGCGTGACCTGTTCTGCCGGCGTTGCTGAACTAGCAGCCGACGAGTCCCCAACCGACTTCATTAAAGCGGTCGATGAAGCAATGTACCGCGCAAAAAATGGCGGACGCAATCAAGTGGTCGTTAGAAGCGCTTAATTAGCGCTACCGTGAAAAACCACGTCCAGTACCGCGCAATGCTCGATTTGCATCGCGCGGCACAAACGCTACGTCTACCTATTCTTCCTCTGGCCCGATTTCGTACACTTCGATATTGGCTTCTTCTATCTTGCCAGTCACGGCATCTACATCGACTTTGATTTCGTAACCCACATCCGTTTGAATATCATATTCATAAGTCGCCGAGCCATCTTGCCCGATTTCATACTCACTTGAAACGACCTTCCCAGGGTGGACGGATAGCGCAAAAGCTCGCGCATCAGCTTCACTGACCTTCGCCAGGGATTTGAACAACGCATTATCTGCGCTCACTTCACGCTCAATTTCGAAGATTAGCGCTTCTTCCGCATTGCATTCCACGTTGAATTTACCGGTCGGCGAATCAATATCGAATTCATAGATTGGGTCATCGCCTTCTATTTTTAACTCCACCTTGCGGGCATGTCCGGGTACCACTTCTAGCGCCGCATCTAGACATTGCTCAATACTCACTAAGTTCCAATTCGCGAGATCATCCAAATCCAAATTATCGGTTTCAGCAACGGCTGCGCCACTCAAACTAGTGGCGATGGTCGCCAAAATTAAAGTTTTCCTCATTTCGGTATCCTTAAATTCGCTTAAAACGTCAATGAAAGTGTAGATAACGACACTACGAATAAAAACCAAATTTGGATTTAAATCTTCTTAAAGCTTAATAGGCTAAGTATATTACCCGCTAAACAATTTGCCCTTATTCGCCAACTCGCCTAGTAGCTTGGCCGGTTGCCAGGTATATGAATCCTGTTCGGCAAATTCACATACCCGCCGATAAACTTTATCCAAGCCCACCGAATCGGCGTAGCGCATTGGCCCGCCAAGACTCGCTGGGAAACCGTAGCCGTTAACATAGATTACGTCGATATCGGATGCGCGTTGCGCAACACCCTCTTCCAAGATTTTCGCGCCTTCGTTAACTAAGGCATATATGAGTCTTTCAACGATCTCTTCCGCCTCGATTTTTCGCCGATTTAACCCTTTTTCTTGCGAATAATCCTCAATTAATTGTTCGATCGCGGCATCTCGAATTGGCGTACGCTCGCCGGCTTCATAGCGATAATAACCGGCGCCAGTTTTTTGCCCGAATCGACCCATCTCGCAAATTCTGTCGGCAATTGCTGTATACCGGGCGCCCTCAGGCAGGTTACCCGGGACACCGCGTTCTTGACGTATCCGCCAACCGATATCCAATCCCGCAAGATCGCCCATAGCAAATGGCCCCATCGCTAATCCAAGGTCGTATATAGCGGAGTC
>JBCCFA010000639.1:0-1959 GCA_039029975.1 Pseudomonadota bacterium | reverse complement strand
CGGCAGGCCGATCACCACACCGGCTTAGGTCTAGCGCTCGTCGAGGCCTATGCAACGCAGCTCGGCCTGACCAAAGAAGTGCGCCTAAGTCAAGATAAACTATTTTCCTTCTCACTTATAGGAAAAATCGATCATTTTAAATCGATAAACCGAAATGTTGATAGGTAAAAAATAAAAAAACACCAAACTTCAGTCGTTCCTAAGTATATTATCAGATTTACCTAAGGCGGCATCCCTACGCTGCGTCGCGATGGTGCACTCGTAGCACCGTGTTACGACACAGTCGGGAGTTTTATCGACATGCCGTCTTGTCTCAGTCGGTTGCTTGTTTGTGCTGCAGTAATCGGAAATCTCATCGGATGCGACACAGTTCGCAACTCTCTACCAACGGTCAAGACCGTCATTCAATCAACATCATCGGCAGCCCTGGAGCCAGCTACATGGGCGCCTCTCGCCGGAGCTGCTATTCTTGGCGCAACAGGTTGGGACAAAGATCTCTCGGATTGGGCGGCTATAGAAAATCCAGTCTTTGGGAGCCAAGAGAATGCCGCAAGCGCGAGTGATATCCTTCGGGACGGCTTGGTCGGCGGCATGGTCACATCAAGCTTCCTCGCACCGGTCAATGGCGCCTATCATAACATCCCAGCACGAAGAGTGGCCGCAAATGCCATGGCATTCGGCACTGCCAGCGCCGTCGTCAATGGTCTAAAAGGTGCGGTCGGCCGACAACGCCCAAACAATGGCAATGACAGAAGTTTTCCGTCAGGCCACGCAGTCGCAGCGTTTACGTCAGGCTCGCTTATCGAGCAAAACCTGAATCAAAATATCCATGACCCGCGTTTGCAGGCATCGATCAAAGCCGGTTCGCTCGTTCTTGCAACGGCGACCGCGTGGGCCCGTGTCGAAGGTAAAAAGCACTTTCCAGCCGACGTTTTGGTGTCGGCAGCGATCGGTAATTTCTTTGCACGATCGTTCTTCGATGCCTTTGTCAGCGCCGATGAATCGGACAGGACTTCATTTGCCCTTGAAGCAACCCAAGATAGTATGGCGCTTCGATACACTCGATCATTCTAGGTGACTGATCTCTAATTTTTGGCGTTTTGTCATCGATCTATCCCTGCTCGATAGAATACGGCGCATGCCTCTAAGGCAGCGTGATCGGGCAATGGATCGCGTTTGGCATGGATTTGATCCGATTCGGTCATTGGGGCCTCATCGAAATTGGTTCCCTGCTCGTACGATTTTCAGCCCATTGGGTTAACTAACACCATCATTGTCGTCGGTGACAGACGCGCGTGGCTTGTCGCGAGCCGTGCAAGGGAACATGCTCATTCAATCTCAATTCAAGACCTAACGAGTAGGACAGCAATCACCTTAATGCATGTCAATTGAAGGGAACGCTGAGCAGCAAACCGAAGCATCTGAGCGCAAACGGCAATTCGAACTCCAGATGACGAATGCTGCCCGACACCGCGAGCGATAGAGAGGCGCCTCATTGGTTGTCGGTTCGCTCGGAGAATCTAGATAAGTTTTTAGAGGGGAGAGCTATCTTGACCGGAGCAACAGACACAATCCTGGTGAGAGTCGCCGATATTGTAAAAGGCTTCATATGAAATTCGACTCGTCCTATTCATTGCTTCCTACCACCATCTTTGTTGTATTTTCCAAATGTTCGAAGTATGGGTTCCAAGTTAAACGCGCATGTATTTTTCCATCTTCGACATGATCAAAGCTTGAATACCAACGATTTTCGTCTGTTGGGCATTTCAGTTCGTTTTCCTCACTTTGCCCGTTATCGCAAATTAATTGAATTCCATTTTTGCCATAGTAATGGTTCTCCGGCGCAAATATGAGCCCCATGTGAGAAAAGTTACTGATCCTATGCTCCGGTAGCGATGCGGGCAGATTGATTATTCGAGGATCGACAATCTTATCCTCTCCATACCAGATCAACCTGCT
>JBCCFA010000638.1:0-1963 GCA_039029975.1 Pseudomonadota bacterium | reverse complement strand
CCGTTCGCCACCCCGTCGCGTCCTGTATTTCCACCTACGAAAAATCCGGTGGTTTACCCGACGATGGTAAATTTGCTGTGCGCGGCAACATAGAAGAATGGGTGCGCCGCGATTTAATGTATACCGGCGCGAAACTCGATGAAGTGATGGGTTCCGGTTATTTTGATGCTTATCTACGCTATTGGGAGCAATATAATTATTATGTTGCGACCACAGGTTTAAGCGCGAATCAGGATATCAAGATAGTTGCCTACGGCAAGGAGCGCATGGAGAACTTGGTCAAATCGTTCTATTACCGATTTGGTAACTTCGAGCCGACACCGGAGTCCTTCGAGGTTTTCGACAAAAGTGACCGTCATCAAGATTGGGTGAAACAGGCGGAACCTGTGGTAAAACGCGTTGCCGAAGTATGGGCAACAGTGGGTTTGGAATTTCCGCTCGCTGAAATCATGGAAGCCTGGTAGTTCGGTCGTACGAAAATTATTAAGTAGTCAGAATAAATTCCCGAAAAAATAGCAGCAATTCTTATGTTTCAAAATCTCACAGAAAAACTAACGCACGTCGTTAAAGAAATACGCGGCCAAGCCAGGCTCACGGAGGAGAACGTTCAAGAAGCGTTGCGCGAAGTTCGCATGGCGCTACTTGAAGCTGATGTGGCCTTACCCGTGGTGAAGGATTTCGTTGAACGAGTCCGTGAGCGAGCAATGGGTACTGAAGTGATTGGTACGCTAACGCCGGGGCAAGCCATGGTCCGTGTTGTCCGCGATGAGCTCACTGCGGTCATGGGCGGAGAAAACAGTGCGCTCGACTTTGCCGCTGAGCCGCCTGTTGTCATCTTGATGGCCGGTTTGCAGGGTGCGGGTAAAACGACCACCGCAGCAAAATTGGCGCGTCGCCTAAAAGAAACTGACAAGAAAAACGTTGCAGTCGTGAGTTGCGATATTCATCGCCCGGCCGCGATTCAGCAACTAGCGATATTGGCTGAGGAGGTCGATGTGAGTTGTTATCCCACCGACCAATCGCAAAAGGCGGCGGTAATTGCGCTTCGTGCGGTGGAACAAGCCCGTAAAGATTTTCGGGATGTGCTGATCGTTGACACGGCTGGCCGTATCACGATTGACGAAGAAATGATGACGGAAATTGCCGATATCCATCGCGCGATCAATCCGCACGAAACGCTATTCGTCGTTGACGCGATGATGGGGCAAGACGCGGTTAATACCGCTAAAGCTTTTGATGACGCGATTGCCTTAACTGGGGTTGTGCTAAGTAAGGCAGATGGTGATGCCCGTGGTGGTGCTGCGCTTTCGGTGCGACACGTTACCGGCAAGCCCATCAAATTTGTCGGTATTGGCGAAAAAACTGACGGCATTGAGGCGTTTCATCCCGATAGGATGGCTTCACGAATCCTTGGGATGGGCGACGTACTTTCCTTGATCGAGGAGGTCGAACAAAAGGTAGATAAAGAACACGCCGAAAAAGTTGCGAAAAAACTCAAGAAAGGCAAAGGATTCGACTTGCAGGATTTTCGCGACCAACTCGTGCAAATGGAAAGTATGGGCGGCATGACAGCGCTTATGGGAAAACTGCCTGGCATGGCCGATATTCCAGAACAAGTCAAAGATAACGTTAACGATAAGGAAATGATGAAGCTTGCAGCGATCATAGATTCTATGACGATTAAAGAAAGGCAATTTCCTGCAATCATTAAAGCATCCCGTAAAAAGCGGATCGCGTCCGGCAGTGGCACGGAAGTACAAGACGTAAACCGGCTGTTGAAACAGTTTAATCAGATGCAAAAGATGATGAAAAAAATGTCGAAAAAAGGCGGCTTGAAAAATATGATGCGCGGCATGGGTGGGCGCTTGCCTCCAGGTATGCAATTCTAGAATTAAGAGATTACTAATATGGACGACCAGCTTCGCAGAAGCGCACTCGAATATCATCAAACCCCGCGCCCCGG
>JBCCFA010000637.1:0-1972 GCA_039029975.1 Pseudomonadota bacterium | reverse complement strand
TCGACCGTTTATATTCCAGTTTTCGAAGTCATCAACGATTTTACTGTTACCAAGAAAACGGTTCTTAAAAAAGCCGTCTGTATCACGATAGTCAAAATGAATGCGGCCGAATAGCTGATCTTGGATAAGCGGGCCACTGAATGCACCTGATACGAAGTAGGTATCCTGAGAACCAGCACTTGCCTTAATTTCACCACCGAATTCATTGGTCGGATCATTGGTCGTCACGATCACAGCACCAGACGCCGCCGATCGACCGTACAACGCACCCTGCGGCCCTTTCAAAATTTCAATTTGCTGAAGATCAGCAAACTCACGGTTAAACGCACTAGGATTCGTGTGCAAAATTCCATCGACGATAAACGCGAAGTTCGCTTCGCCGTCGCGTGCGCCATTGATGCCACGAATACTTACTTGTGTGTCACCGACCTCCGCTGAGTCCACCATGCTTACGCCGGGTGTCAACGCGATGAAGTCTTCAGCCCGCTGAATATTCGCCCGTTCGATTGTCTCCGCAGAGAACGCAGTAATCGATGCCGGCACGTCGGTGATTGATTCTTCCCGTTGACGGGCTGTCACCACAATTTCCTCGTTCACGCTTTGAGCGCCGACTTGCATGCTCGTTGATGCCAAGGGCAATCCAACGAACACCGCAAGACTTAGAATGCTTGAAAGTGTTTTTTTCATGTTTGATCTCTGCGTTATTCCTACTTAACCAGCGATTAGGTCCGCAATAGGGAAGCGAACTCTAAGGTATTTTTATAATTAATGCGCTCGAAGGAGTTCTTTCTCATTAGCGCCACAAGCTATGTTGCATTCACGCACCATCTGTGGCCAGTCCCCCTAGCTTATGGGCTCGATGATAGCATCTAGCCCAATTAATTTTAACGCTAAAACAATTAATACCCGGCCTTTTTCGGTCGATTTTTCGTTATTCTTTAGGATACGGATAGGTATGTTGCCAAAACACAACGGCAACAGCGCGCTTACCGCCCCTTCGGCGCGTCGCAATGGGAAAGATATCGCTTTTAAACGGTGTTAGTTAGCGGCTAAGAAAGGCAACAAAATCTCGCAGAAGCGTTTTTTCTGATCCCTTCCAGCAACCACGTGTGCGACATCTTCCATTAACACGCCGGTTGCGTTGGGCAGACCTTGCTCAAGTGGCATCGTGGTTCGTGGACCGGTGACATAATCCTGGCCGGCGTGCACGACTAACGTTGGTGCGGCAATTTCGCCAAGCTGTTCCGACGTATCGTGTCCGATACAGGCTTGTACCAAGCGCTCATGCGTGACCACATTATCTCGCAACTCTTTCCAAGCCCCCTCCGGACCCAATAGCTTGTGCCGGGATTCATTGTAGTAATCAGGCAAGAAAGACATCATCACCACAAGTTTTTGAAATTCTAAAAACCCAGCGTCGCGATGAACGGTGACGAACATTTCTAGCTGGTCTTGTAACAGCGGATCCATTTTGATCCAACATCCCATATTCACCATGCAGCGGACCAAGTCAGGTCTTGCGAGTGCTACCTCTTGCGCAATGCAGGCCCCCATACCAACCAAGCCGACGAATCGAACATTGCTCCAACCCAAATGATCGAGCAATTCAATCACATCATTTGCGTGCAGTTTTATTGATGGCTCGATCGATAAATCGTCGCTCGAATCACAGATACCTCGATAATCAATACACAGTACCGCGTATTCGTCCGTTAAACCGCGCGCCAAATTGCGCTCGCCGCCGTGACAAAATGTACCCCAACCACCAACACAGACAGCGGGTTCACCCTCGCCGTGAATTTCGTAATACATTTGGTGGTCGTTTATTTCTGCAATTGGCATTGTTGTTACTCTTATCGGGTGGGATTTACTTATGTGCTAAAAGTTCGCGTTTGTGATGCTCGTTAGGGTTAGTTTTTTACCACGGAGGACACGGAGAGAAACGTGGTTGACCAGTACAGTGCCTGGAGTG
>JBCCFA010000636.1:0-1983 GCA_039029975.1 Pseudomonadota bacterium | reverse complement strand
CCACAATCTCGATTTCCTACATCAATAGCACCCTGGTCGGTGATTCCCCAAATACCCATCGATCCATCCCGGATGACGTATTCAGCTAAACGTTTGCTTATTCGTTTGTTGACCCAGGTTTGCGTTCAAACCAAACCGTAGATAAAAGAGTTTAGATTATGTCTCCCGAAATGGCATTCACCAGATTTGTTCGACATCATCACACTCGAGCCTAACAGTTATGGCACATCATCTTAAATCTAATTCGTAGGTTGGGCTTTTTTTATTTTATCGATTATCACCTTATTTACCGACTAAATAAGTTGTCTTCTGATACCTGATCAAAAATGCAAGCTATAATTATTGCTCATGAGGATACTGTTCATTGCCCCCGAAATACCTTGGCCGCTTAATAAAGGCACCATCCAGCGAACTCATGCGTTTCTCAAGACCTTAGCCTCACAACATGAGATAACCTTCTCTGCCCCGACCGAACCTGGCTTCGAAAATCGGCTGAGAGGTATCGAGCAATTCATAAAAAAATTCGTCCCCGTTTCAAGAAGCGCCTTGGAGCGGCAACGGCTCCCGAGTGGGTCAAATCGACTGACAACTCTCATAGACTTCGTAAATGGCTATGCCACTAGACGCACCCCATATTCTTTTACCATGGAGAACGACGAATGGCGGGAAGCGTTGGCCCCGGAAATCCACAAGCATGATCTGTTTTTTTGCCGATATAGCTATTTAGTCAACGTCCTTGCCGACGTTGATCGTCGAACAATATTGATCGACGCCGATGATATTGAATACGTTCGCCTGTGGCGTAAGGCTACCAGTTGGACGTCAGGATGGAAGTCGGCGCTGCTGGCGCTGGAAGCGCTGAAAGCGAGAAGATATGAGCGCTCTCTAGTATCCCAAAGCTTGAAGGTGTTTGTTTGTTCAGAACCCGACAAGGTGAAATTGGGATCGCAAAATGTTTCCGTTATACGAAACGGCGTTGACCTGGCCGCCGAGTTAGACGACGAAATCATTCGCCGACCAGCCACCATGCTATTTTTAGGGGCGATGACACATGAACCGAACCTTACCGGACTTAAGTGGTTTTGTGAGGAAGTGTGGCCGAAAGTTATTGACACAGTTCCGCAGGCATCATTACGAATCGCCGGATATGGAATGTCACAGGTAGATATGTCCTTCGCGGAGCAAGCTGGAATCGAGCTTCTTGGCGAAATTGATGAGCCAAGCGTGGAACTTCAGGGTACTCAAATATCAATCGTTCCGGTGCTTTTTGGGACCGGCACTCGGGTTAAAATTGCAGAATCGCTGGGATATGGCTGCACTGTGGTATCAACAACGATAGGGGCGGAAGGTTACGACGATTTCGATGAACACCACGGGCTCTATCGAGTAGATGAGTCGGATAAAATGGTTCGCGTGCTGTGTGAGCTGCTTAATGATCGTCTCAACTGCGAAGCGGCAGGCCTACGAGGCCGTGAACTTGCTTTACAGCGGCTTGACTGGCGATTCGTTACGGCCCCGACACTTTCGGTCATTGAACAGCGCGCTGATACAGTACAGCAAGCTCTTTGACGGGCACAGGGTATTTTACGCAAGCGCACCTAGAAAAGCTAAGTAGGACGTATTTTCGCAACTAACTTTGAGATCTCTTCGTAAAGCGCATGCCGTGAGAGATAGGCGATGAGAATGAATAAAATACTTGAGGTTAGAGAAATAACAGCCAAAAACGCAATCACGTTAAGGTAGCGGAGTTCGAAAAATTCGAAAGCCGGCAAATCGATAATCACGAACGGGACCGCTAGGCTAAAGCTTACAATCGCGGCGTTTTTTACCAATACGGACACCACCCGGCCGCGAACACCGTCTAGCAACGAATAAAGGAAAACATAGGTCACGCCGAATCGAACTAACGACGCAAATGCTATTCCGGCCGCGATTACTGCCAGGCCGTATCGTAAAGCGAGAATTACGGCGAGGATTTTCGTG
>JBCCFA010000635.1:0-2004 GCA_039029975.1 Pseudomonadota bacterium | reverse complement strand
ACTAAAGGGGCGGAATAAACAACGTAAATCCCATGTGGAAAAGGTAATTGGATTAAGGGTAAAAATGCGACGAAACTCGAGAATAGTAATAGGGTTTGGGGGCAAAGTTTCGAATTCATCGCTTCGTCCCGAGAAAGGAAGGTTAGGGCTGTATATATGCAAATTACGATCGGGGCGAAGCGTAACCATCCCCAGAATTGTGAGTAAGCTAACAGGTTCACGCCTGCCAGGAGCAAACAAAATAACCATGCAGCGCTCATGAACAAAGCTAGCGAGACACGAAGCCCGGGTCGCCGAATACCAATGAACATCGCCAAGCCGCATATCGCGCTAAGTACGACGCTTGGTAAGACCGGAAACGCTCCAGCGGTTTTCTCGTATTCCAATCGGCGAGTTGGTTTTTCAAATACGCCTTCCAGCAGTGCGGCGACTTCGTTTTCAATAAAGAAGAGTAGAAGAAAACCCAGGGTTGGAAGCGCCGCGCCCAAAACGAACATAAACACGTCGCGGGAGGGGAAAGGCATTCGAGTTGACCATGACCGAAAAAATAATAAACTGGCAAGTACAATATATGGCCCGCCTAACAATAACCCAAACTCCCAATCGCCAAATTCCCACAACAAAGCCGCTAAACAAATTATCAAAGTAGAGTGTAATCCCGCGAATGCGCCCAAACTGCGCCAGGTCGCCGTTTGAGTGGGGCTCCGCTCCGCATGAGATAAGAAGACTAATCCCGCCGCAACAGCATACAAGCCTGTAATTTTGCAACAAATTGAGAGACCTGCGGTTATTCCTGCAATGAGGATGAGAGTCGACGGATGATTACTCTGATAGCACCGATACAGAAGAAACATACTCATCATCGCGAGAATTAAGTTGTACCAAGATGGCATTGGGGCTGCGTAGACAACTGGACCCCAGGCAATTGCGGCTACGCAGGCGAATGAAGCATAACGAAAGGTCATTTCCTGCCGAAGACACCACCAGATAAAAGCAATGGCGGTTGCGAAACACACGATAAGTTGGACGCGCAAACTCAGGATAGAAAGAGGCACGAACCTTACGCTCTGAGCGTGCCAGTAGTTGAGCAACCCCGTATAGGTATCGCTAAAATCTGCGTGTGGTAGATCGCCAGCAATAACTCGCTGAGTCATTTGAATCATTTGGCCATCGTCCCAAGGGAAGATATATTCGAAGACGCTCGCCGAATAAGCTAAGAGCACACCCACGAATGCACTCAAAAGTGCAAACAATGTTATATTTGAAGAGACACTCCTAGTCTGTTTAGCCAATGTGAACAGTCGCTCAATCTAGTGCATGTACGCATGAGTAAAGTTACCACACTTACCATAATAGTCCCTGTATTTAACGAAGAGGAAAATCTTTCGGAGTTAATATCGAGATTAGATTTAGTTCGAAGCAAATTATCTCGCGCTTATGATATGCGTTACCTGTTTGTAAACGATGGAAGTACCGATACGACGGCAGAGCAACTAAGGAATGAAAACGAAAAAAATCAAGCATTGTCGTTCCTATCGCTATCGCGTAATTTTGGTCACCAGCAAGCGTTAAGCGCTGCGTTGGCACACGCAAGGGACAGCGATTTAATCGCTCTGCTAGACGGCGACCTACAGGACCCCCCCGAAGCGATTCCTCAAATGTTGTCAAAAATAGGTACTGAGTATGATGTGGTATTCGCGATCCGCGGTGATCGTCCGGAGGGGGCGCTCAAGCGCGCTGCTTATCGAACGTTCTATAATCTTGCGAACCGGTTGTCCGATGTGCCGCTGCCGATTCAAAGCGGCGATTTTTCAATCTTTACTCGCCGGGTTCGTCGTGAAATGGTTAATTGCGAAGAGAAGTTGCGCTATGTAAGAGGATTGAGGAGCTTTGTCGGATTTAAACAAATTGGAATTGTCGTCGATAGGGGGGAGCGGTTCGCTGGTGTTCCGAAGTATACGTCGCGGAAATTGATTGGATTAGCGCTCGACGGTATATTCTCTT
>JBCCFA010000634.1:0-2007 GCA_039029975.1 Pseudomonadota bacterium | reverse complement strand
GATTGGGATCTGATAGGTACTATCCGCCACCAGATATTGAGGGCTTCCCAGATCAACTTGGTTTCGAACCGCCCAATTAGCAAGTGATTGCTAAGCGCAATGAAGCTAGGCATCTTCACATTTAATACCGAGTATACGATCCGCGCCGACGAAATTGCGGTAGCCGCTGAAGAACGCGGTTTTGAATCTGTGTGGTTTCCTGAGCACACGCATGTGCCTGCCAGTCGCGAAACACCGTTTCCAGCAGGCGGCGATCTGCCGAAAGAATATGTGCACATGCTTGACCCGCTCACGAGTGCAGCGGCTGCCGCGGTCGTGACGAAAGATCTCATCATTGGTAGCGCTGTGTGCTTAATGAATGAGCACGATGTCTTTGCGCTAGCCAATGCAGTGGCCTCACTGGATATCTTATCTAAAGGCAGATTCGAATTTGGCGTAGGTGCTGGATGGATCGCCGAAGAAATGCGTAATCACGGTTTCGAATTCAAAGAACGGTGGGCGGTGCTCGAAGATCGCTTGAAAGCCCTGAAAGCGTTGTGGACGCAGACAGAAGCAAGCCATCATGGCCCGTACACAAATTTCGAGAAAGTTTGGTCCTATCCTAAGCCAATCACCAAGCCGCACCCGCCGATCGTACTGGGTACGCTTGCGTCCGAGTGGGGGCGCAAGCGCACCGCAGAGTATGCGGACGGATGGATTCCGCTAGGCCCCATGCATGGCGACCAAATGATTAACGATATAAAAGATCTGCATAGCAAGCTACGCGATCGCGGCCGCGACCCGGCGTCTGTGCCCATCTCCATATGCGATAACCAACAAACCGATCCTAATACGCTGAAGAGATTCGCTGATAGCGGCTTGATATATCGCGCCATTCCCCGCTGCCCAACCGAGGATCAAGCGTCTGTATTGCGCTGGATGGATGACTACGCCAGGTTAATCGAAGCACTTAACTAGTCTCATCCCACAAACCTAAGCACCAATCCCGTGGCCGGGCGGCAACGGGGCTTGCGCGCCGCTCGGCATGCGCAAAATTTCGGTGGTGGGTACGCCGGCGTGATAAGCGGAAACCACGTCATTGAAATCGATATCAACACCTATAGGATTCGCCTCAAAGGCGGCGCTCTGAAGGTAGTCCACACCAGCTTCCTGCGTATCAAAACAATCCACTTGGAATTCGAAGCGATTGCCGTCTGGGTCTTTGTAATAAATCGAAATCGTAATCCCGTGATGAATGGGCCAATAGGGTTCAATTCCGATTGCTTTAAGTCGCTCGTACGTTGCGACCAAATCGCCGAGATTATCGAATGTGTAGGCCACGTGATCGACCCCAGGTGCTGATTGGTTGCGATGCGGATCGCCGTCTGGGTCAAGCGCTGAGAGATTAAGAAACGCGATTCGGTGATGTTCTGCATCGTAACTCAAAAAGGCGATCACGGGATTTTGATGATGCACTTTCGCTTCAAAGACTTGCTGATACCAATCGATCATCTCTTCGAAGCGGCGCGTACGATAAACAATATGAGCAATTCTTTTTGGACTAGCCACGGTTTTTCTCCCTCATCGAATTCACGTCGACTATTTCGGTTGCTTAACGAGCACTTTATAGTTACCTTCAACGTGCTTCGCTTAGAGAGAATACTATGACTTACGCAGTACTCGCTACTAACCCTGAGACCAAAGAATTAGGCATTGCGCTCTGCACCATTACGTTAAACGCCGGTCGCATTACGCCACTGCATCATGGTTTGCTGCCAAATTGGCAAGAAAAAGGCCTAATTGTCACCGCGCAGGCGACCGCTAACCCGATGAACGCCCACAAGATGTTCAAATGGTGGGACGAGGGTTTGGGATTTGAGGAAATTGAGGAAAGATTGCGCGCAGAAGACGAGTACTTTAGCTGGCGACAAATTGGCGCCGTTAGTGCGGGTGGCGAAATTTATGGCTACACGGGCGAGAACGCCTACGACCATAAAAGTCACATTGTGGGAAACGGCTCGATCGCGG
>JBCCFA010000633.1:0-2038 GCA_039029975.1 Pseudomonadota bacterium | reverse complement strand
GGACCGTTTATCGCTAGCGAATTTCCAATAAACGTTGAGCCGGATCCAGACGATCAGTTGCGCGCAACGAATCGTGGGCTCCGTCGCCGATTCTCTTTCGCTCGTCGCGCGGATCGGCTCCCAAGAACTAATGAGGTAGACGCCGCTCTAGCCGAAGAAATCTACGATGCACCAAATTGGAATCAATCATCAGATGGTTTCCGAAACCGAAACGAAGGTTGGGTGCCTCGCCGCCAGGGATCTCAATTACATAATCGCGTGCACGTATGGGTAGACGGCGACATGTTCCCGGCCACATCACCAAATGATCCGGTGTTCTACTTAAACCATTGCAATGTGGATCGCATCTGGGATGTGTGGCAAACAAATAATCCTAACGCCGGTTACCGTCCACAAGGAGCTTCTCCAACAACAGCCGATCCACTTTATCGACACCGAAGCGACGATCCTTTGTATTCGATTTTTACTCGAACAGAACCGGCTGTGTCGGCGATGTTCGATGTAAGTAACTTTTACATATACGAATAATCTTGAAATCGAATCTCGTTGCGAAATATTGTTGATTTCCAAACGCGATGCTGCTTAAAACTCGCTCAGATCAACTTAGCGTCTGCTAATACGCCCGGAAGTTAATTCATGGAAAGGTTCACTCAGCGCCAGTTCGAACAAATTGCTGAAGCCTCGAACCAACTTTTTCAACTTCATCCTGAGCTAGATCCGTCGAATGAGAAAGCGATCGCGCGTTCGCAAAATGAACATCGCGCGGAAAAAGAATCCAATTTCAGAGAACTAGTTACTGAGTCCTTGCCTGATAGTAGCGAAACGGAGATCAGGCGCCACGTGGTAGAGCTCGTCGCTTTATCGGAAGGTCGGCCAGCAATTCTAATCAAAGATGACAACTTTGACCTGACAGATCATGAAACTCTCCCTGATGTAATCACCGAAATCCTTACGACAAATCGCCAGGCAATGCGCCAAGCGATTCGCGGTGTGGGCCGGATCGAAGTATCAAATCATCCACAGCGATCATGGATAGGCACTGGTTTTGTTGTGGCAGGCCGATTTGGGGAACATATTGTCATAACTAATCGCCACGTTGCCATCGAAATGGCGTTTCGAAATCAAGATGGAAGCTACCGATTTGTTGATGGGCTGTTGGGTAACCAACCTATCAACGCGTCACTCGACCTTAAAGAGGAAGTGATTTCGACTACATCCGATAGAAGTATGTCGATACCCATTGTTGAAGTTTTGCATATTGAGGAGCCCAGCGGCCCAGATCTGGCATTTTTACGTTTAGGTGAGGCCAGGAATAGCCCAAACGTATCGCCGCTTCGCTTCAGTGCAGAAATCGAATTGAATATCCCCGTCGCAGCTATTGGCTATCCGGCAAAAGACACGCGCGAAACAGATATTGAAGTTGTGATTGAATTGCTTGGTGATGTCTTTAACAAAAAACGCCTCGCACCCGGCGTCTTAAAGTCAATCGATAACAACGTAATCTCTCACGATTGCTCTACTTTAGGAGGTAATTCCGGATCTCCGATTATCGATATGCGCTCCGGAACCGTGGCCGGAGTCCATTATTGGGGTACATTTCCGAACCCTATTAATCACGCAGTATCAGCAACTAGGGTCGCGGAAATTTTAGATCATTCGCTGCAACCGAATTCGCGCCTACGGCGCAACGAATCCGCCAACACCAACCGTACCATTGGGAGTGAACTTATGCCCACTTATTCTTTTTCCGACAATAACAAAATTACTATAGACATACCGCTTCGAATAACGGTAGAACTTGGTCAGCTTAGCGAAACGCAGCAAGTACATCGACGAGTTCCGGCATCAATCTCTGTGGCGGAAGCTGTATCCATCGCCCAAGAAAATTACGGCTCGCTCGCAGGCGTTGTTGATATCCGGTCTGGTTTACACCTGCTGAATGGCAATTACTCTAATGACCCAGCGGTAGTGATATCCATTGATCACAACATGTCAGGCAGTGGCGATACTGTCGCCGTCTTCCCGGCGCACATCGAGG
>JBCCFA010000632.1:0-2078 GCA_039029975.1 Pseudomonadota bacterium | reverse complement strand
GGCTGGAGCGACGGGCTGCCCTTAGTGCCGCCAACGGAAGCACGAGTTTATCGCATGCTTCAAGGCACCAAACGAGACCCGCAAGAAGTTCTCGGCGAGGCGCCACCAAACTTAGTGCCGTGCACCGTGGAGAAAGTCGCAATTAATGCCGTGATGGCCGGGTGTAAACCCGAATACTTGCCGGTGGTTATTGCCGCTGTTGAAGCCGCGCTTGACCCTGCTTATTGTATGCACGGCTTACTTGCAACCACCTGGTTCTCAGGTCCAATGATCATTGTTAACGGTCCAATTAGACAGGCAATTGGCATGAACTGGGAAGGCAATGTGCTGGGGCAGGGAAATCGTGCAAACGCTACCATTGGGCGAGCGTTGCAGCTAGTCATTCGCAACGTCGGTGGCGGCAAGCCGCGCGAAGTTGATATGGCCGCGCTCGGCAGCCCGGTGAAATACGGATTTTGTTTTCCAGAAGACGACTCGACACCCTGGCCGACGCTTGCTGAAGATCAAGGTTTCAGTTCATCGCAATCAACGGTGACCTTACTCACGGCTGATGGATTGCAGGGTTGCGCCGATCAAAAATCACGCGAGCCGGACAGCCTAATTTATTCGTTGTCGCACAGCCTGCGAAGTATCAATCATATCGATATGAGTGGTGGATCTGATGCCATGATTGTCATGCCACCCGAACATGGTCGAGTGTTTGATCGGGCGGGTTGGAATAAGCAGCGTACGATAGAAGCGTTAGAGGATTCACTGAAAATTTCGGGCGGTGGGTTTGGCATGGTAACGACAGATGACGCAGACGCGAGTAGTCAATCCGCGCTAAAATCTAAATTCCGCCCAGGCGGTTTACGGATCGTCCGCGCGGGTGGTCCAGCCGGTTTATTTTCCGCAATCATTTCGGGATGGGTAATGAACGGCGAAAACGGCAGCGAAGTTGTCACTAAGGAGATTATTTTATGAGCGTAATTTTAGACCCCACTGGCGAGCTATCGCCGGCGGAACGTACACCGGTACAGCGACCCGGCGCTATCGACGGGTTAACCGTCGGCTTGCTGGATATTTCAAAAGCACGCGGCGATGTGTTTTTAAACCGTATTGACGCTCGCCTTAAAGAAGGCGGTGTGAAGACACGTCGCTATAAAAAACCGACATTTGCGAAAGGCGCGCCTGTAGAGTTGCTGCAAACGATCGCCAGCGAGTGCGATGTTGTAGTGGAAGGTCTCGCCGACTGAGGTTCTTGTACGTCGTGCAGTTTGCAGGACATCAAAGAACTTGATTCGCGGGGCATACCGGGCGGTTTTGTCGCATCGAATGTATTTGAAAACGCAGCGTTCGCCCGCGGCGAAGCGGTTGGCTTTCATCCGCACAAACTGTTTGTCGACCACCCCATTCAAGACCGCACCGACGAAGAGCTAGAGGCCATGGCAGATGATTATTTCGAACAGGTGATGGGTCTTATTCTCCAATCCTGAATCGCCATTCTCAATCGATCGGGCAAAAAGAAAGCCGCTCAATGCGGCTTTCGTCTTTTCTGTTCGAGATGTTTTATAACGGGCCCGGGCGAACTGGATCCGTCCCGTCCCAATCCTTCGCAGCATTTTCAACCAGCATGAATAGCTCTTTGAACGTTTCGTTGTTGTCCCATAACTCAATAAAATGACCAACGGTATCTACCGTGTCGAAGTACGTTAGGGGCGCGCCGCCGACGGTACATTCGAAAGCCGGATCATGACCCAGATCTTGGTATTGCTTGCAAGTCGCTTCGTAGTCCACCGGCATCATGCCAAAGTGATGAACACCTTCTTTGCCGGCATCTAAGAATTCTTTGTATACGGAACCCGCGTCGTTGTGTTGAAAAATCAACTCGATTTGTAAATCGCCGCTGTTACCCAGAGCAAGCGTCACATCTGCCTCTCCTGGCTTACCTCGATAAACCTGATTCTCTAGCGGGCAGTGTTCGAATAAATAGAACGGGCCAACCTTTAAGGTTTCTGTCCAATATTTGAGTGCGGCATCTAGGTCACGAACGACGTAGGCTAATTGACGAACGGTATAGAGCGGTTGAGTCATAAGCG
>JBCCFA010000631.1:0-2108 GCA_039029975.1 Pseudomonadota bacterium | reverse complement strand
TCATAGCGCTTGGAAGCGGTAGGATCGAGAAAAGTGATTTCCTCGGAACCGAAATTGAAGCTGGTTTGTTGGCCAACCGCGTTACTCGCGGACATTGATACTGTGAAGACGAGAATTACAGCGGTTAGCAGCTTCATAATGACATTCTTACCCTTTAAAAATGGACGACAAAAGCGAGGAACAGACTAATTTGGCGACCTTCACTTCACAATGAAGGATTACCCTCGGTTTCCGCATTATTTCCGGGAATCTTACCCACCTGATCAGTGGTGTAATTCCGTATATCTGGATAAGCGTGATTGACGAGGGAATTCCCTCAGTGACCCCAGCGATATTCAGACCCGGTATAATCCTGTGGTTAATCCACAAACACTTCCGATATGTCTGTTATCACTCGTTTCCCACCCAGCCCAACCGGTTACTTACATCTGGGAGGTGCACGCACAGCACTGTTTAATTGGCTACTTGCTCGCCAACAGAACGGTAAAATGGTATTGCGAATTGAAGACACCGACCGCGAGCGTTCAACACAAGAAGCGGTTGACGCAATTTTTGATGGCTTGGCTTGGCTGGGTCTTGATTATGACGATGGGCCCTATTACCAAACCAAACGTTTCGTCCGGTACGGCGAGGTTATCAAGCAACTGCTAGACCAAGGCAAAGCCTACCATTGCTATTGTTCAAAGGAAAGGTTGGATGCGCTGCGCGAAGAACAGATGGCCAACAAGCAAAAGCCGCGCTATGACGGGCTGTGCCGCGGCCGAACAGAACCGCCCGGGCCCGATGAAATACCCGTGGTTCGCTTCAAAACGCCGACTGACGGAGAAATCGTGATCGACGACCTAGTGCGCGGTCGCGTGGTGATCGCGAACGACCAATTAGACGATTTAATCATTGCGCGGTCTGATGGTACCCCTACCTATCACCTAACCGTTGTGGTGGACGACATCGATATGGGCGTGACCCATGTGGTTCGCGGCGACGATCATTTAAACAACACCCCGCGGCAAATTCACATTCTTGAAGCCTTAGGTGCAGAACGCCCAGTGTATGCGCACGTGCCCATGATCAACGGGCCGGATGGTAAGAAACTATCGAAACGCCACGGGGCGGTCAGCGTGACGCAGTATCGTGACGAGGGTTTCTTGCCCGAAGCCATGCTGAATTACCTGGCGCGACTTGGTTGGTCGAGCGGCGATCAAGAAATCTTTTCTATTGATGAATTAATTGAGAAGTTTTCGATCGACGGCATTAACCAGTCGGCCGCCGGATTCGACCCGGAAAAATTGTTGTGGTTGAACCAACACTATATTCAAACGATGGCGTTGGATGAGTTATGTCGTCATGCCGAACCGTATTTTACTGCTGCCGGCATTGATCTAGCTGCAGGACCACCTCTAGCGCAGGCGATTGACGCGCAACGAGAGCGAGCAAAAACTTTGCTGGATGTCGTTGAAAATTCACGCATGTTTTATGCGGACGTTGCACTTGAAGAAAAAGCCGCAAAGAAACATTTGAGAGCCGTGGTGTTGGAACCGTTATCGGCGCTTCGCGAGGCTTTCGATAACCAGACGGAGTGGGATGGAAAATCGTTACACCATGTGATCGAAACCATCGCGGAGAAGTTTGAAATGAAAATGGGCAAAGTCGCGCAGCCGTTACGCGTGGCGATTACGGGCAGCGGGGCCTCGCCATCGATAGATGTGACGCTTGATTTGGTCGGGCGCGAACGTACTTTAGCCCGCCTCGATAAAGCCTTGGAATATATAAAAAATCGTGTCGAAACTTGACACCTCAAACGTCCTCCAGTAGTCTGCGCGCTCTTCGGCGGATTCCGCCTAAGGAACTGAAAAATCGAAAGATTATTCCGGCCTTGCGCAGTCCGCGATCCTCATATAGTTTTGTAGGAACCTTGGGGCTATAGCTCAGCTGGGAGAGCGCAACACTGGCAGTGTTGAGGTCCGCGGTTCGATCCCGCGTAGCTCCACCAAATCTACGCCGTTTGCTTGCAAATTGTGCAAACGACGAAACCAAAAATCGAAGGAAACGTCCCCTTCGTCTAGAGGCCTAGGACACCGCCCTTTCACGGCGGCAACAGGGGTTCGAAT
>JBCCFA010000630.1:0-2110 GCA_039029975.1 Pseudomonadota bacterium | reverse complement strand
CGGCCGAAGGCCGCCCCGCAGGGGCGAAGAAAACGAGCCTTCGTTTTCTGAGTCACTATCTGCGTTTAAGCAGTTTGGACGACCGCAGGTCGCCCCGCAGGGGTGAGAAAAACAAATCTTTGTTTTTCGAATCTATCCTTCGCAAAGAATCTGCGAGTTTTCAGAGGCAAAGGGGTCTTTTTTTATTTATAGAGTGCTCAGACGTTCGAAGAGCACCTCGTGTTCGACAACTTGCGATCGAGCAAGTTGGACGGCCGAAGGCCGCCCCGCAGGGGCGAAGAAAACGAGCCTTCGTTTTCTGAGTCACTATCTGCGTTCAAGCAGTTTGGAGGACCGCAGGTCGCCCCGCAGGGGCGAAGAAAAAGAAACTTCTTTTTCTGAGTCTTTCCTTCTGGGCGCGCCATTTTTTCAATAGCTTAGGTTGTTCCCCAATTGCGACACTAGACCCGTGTGTCGCAGATGTGCCGTAGATTTCAATATACGGGCGTTCAAATGCCTTTGCTAAGCGGAAACATCTCTTGGTTCAGCAAGAGGATGCTATTTCTTGAGACCCTCTCGACTTCCACGCCATGCTGAAAGAACCGAGTCCTACTTAACGACAGACATCTCCGCGTGACAGCATGAGTGCTGCCCGTCGTTGGTTTTAAGCTTCAGAAAATTTCAGCCCAGCCTGCGATGCTTCGCGGGATACGTTACGCAAAGATGTTCTGGTAACGCCGGCTTTAGTATCAAACGCATTGGTTTCTACTTTTGCGCCATATTTTTCAACTAAGCACCGCGTTTTGTTTTTAATACCTAGGGTGATTCCTTTGCCAAAAAACCGGACCGCCACTATTGAATGAATTTGTCTGCAACCGCCTTAATCGTGTCCGGACCGCCGTTCATCACGACGGCTCGTGCTATACCAAGATCGGCCAACATATCGAGCGAATCCTTCCCACTCTCGGGGTTCCATACCGACGTTATTTCGATATCGTCGTAATTTCGTCCTTCGCTTTCGCAGACCTTGCGCAACTCAGCGAGCTGAGTTCGCATCATTTCAGACGTGGATGGCGGTATAAACCAGCCGTCGCCATATTTCGCGATCCGTTCGAAAATCTTGCCCGCGTTGCCGCCCATAACGATAGGAAGAGCCGCTTTCTGCGCGGGAAGCGGGTAGCTTTTGAACCCATGCCAGGAAAGAAAGTCGCTCTCGTGCTCTACCACATCGCCAGCCCAAACCTTCTTCATCGCTACCATGTAGTCATCAAACCGCGCACCACGACGCTCGAATGGCACACCCAAGGCTTCAAACTCCTGCTTTAACCAGCCGATGCCAGCGCCAAAAATCAAGCGCCCACCGCAGAATAGGTCGAGGCTCGCAACTTGCTTTGCGAGCAACAATGGATTGGTTTGCGCAACGATATTCACACCAGTGCCCAAGCGGATCGACTTGGTATGGGCTGCGAGCGCGGCAAGCGTTATCAACGGATCGAAGAACGGCGTATCCGCACCGACACCTAAGTCGCCGCTCTCGTTATAAGGATATCTGGACTTGTTATCTACCGGGAGCATGACATGCTCGAAGGTCCAAACACTTTCGAACCCCGCGGCTTCCGCAGTCTGTACTGTGCCTATAATTTGTTCTGGCGCAGTAACGCCGACATTGATTGGGATCAATCCAAATTTCATCGTTTTCTCTCTATTAAATAGATGTGGCCAAATGTATACGCCGAAAAACCGGTCTGCCCGCTGAGTGATTGAACACGCTTGATAATGCTCGATTTTCTCGTCAAAGATGACAGAACGGCCGCGCGCTGATAAGCAATCGAGCGACTCAATACCGAGTTCTTTCGGTCGCAGAGCAGCTGTTCGTTAATATGCATTGTGTCCCTCGAATTTGCGGTACGTGGCTCTTCAACGACGCCATTATCTAAAGGACTCTGTTCAATAAGCGGTAATTCTACCCGATTGCTCGCTTGATCCACGATGGACCCCCGGTATTGTCGCCGCAGAAGGGAGGGAGGTATCGACCGGTGAGTGTCTTGGCGCAGCCGGCGTGCGTTTGATGCCGTTGGAAATCCGATGCCAGGCGGAAAGAGTAATGTGCAGATGAGCACCTCAATCACGT
>JBCCFA010000629.1:0-2124 GCA_039029975.1 Pseudomonadota bacterium | reverse complement strand
GTGGTTCTTACCCGTACATTGCATAAAAATTGGAGACAACCATGACACGCATTTTCACTTCATTAGCACTTCTAGGTTTTGTGACGACAGTATCAGCAGAAGGATTCATGCCTTGGACGAAAGTCACAGAAATGGCCGACTTGAATGATGACGGCATGATAACGATGTTCGAAGTTGAACGATTTAAGCCCGTAGCAAAATTCCCCGGATTTCAACCTTGGATGGCCGATCATTTTAATGATTTAGACGCTAACAATGACGGTATGGTGGACGCAACAGAACTCGCGAAAGCTAAGGAAATGTTCGATATGGATGATACCGCGCTGTCGCAAGCTTTCTTTAAACGCCAAGGATTTATGCCGCGCAATCAGTAAGGTCACGGCATTTATTTCAATCCTAATACTGGATGATTCAACAATAGATAACGCGGCCATTTCTCAGGTGCGGAATGGTCGCGTCGTCCTAGCATATAGATTCGTCCGTATAAAAATAAATTACACGCATGTATTTGCGTAACGTCGTACTCGCAGGCTGGGGGAGAAATGAATCAATCAAGCGATATCCATCTGATTGAATCTCTATCGACCCAGTCGCTAGGCAGTGCTCACTGGCTGCAAGGCGTGCAATTTGCTGCTCAAGTGATATTTGGTGCATCAGCCTTAGCGTTGGTACGGGAATACTCTAGCGAAAATTATCAGCTTGCCGGTCTGGTGGGCGACGCTGGGAATTTGCTTCGGGAACCGCCAGAGCAACTCGAATATTTTACGCTGAGCGAGGAGCTTGCAGCGCTAAAGGGGATGCAATTTAGCGAGCAAGCGCTATTTTCAGGCGATATTGAAATGTTTACTGTAACTGCCAAGTCGGCCTATTTTTTGCCGTGGCCTCTCGGTATTCAACCGCGATACGGCTTCGTGCTTTTCGACGCCACGATCGCCAATTTGTCCGAACTAAACGGCCCTAAACACGCATTTTTAACGGTGGCCAATAATCTGCTTCGGCGGGAAACAAAACGTGCTTTGATCGATGCAGGTGCCTGGATCCAGTCCGAGATCGATAAACTTGCGACGCTGCAGGATCTATTACAACCGGCTGATCTAGAGGAAATTGAAGGAGTTGCATTAGCCGTGCACTCGAGACCGCACGCGTACGCCGGTGGTGATTATTACGACATTGGCGTGGCCGTGGACAATGAAAACGAACGACGTTGTTTGATCACCGTCGCCGACGTTTCCGGACACGGTCCTGCGGCTGTGGTCGAAACGGCGATGATCGACAGCATTTTGCGGACATACGCCGATACGCATATCTGTCCGAGCGAGCGTGGCCCGGCGAATGTTCTGACCTACCTGAACAAGCACATGTTCACCCGCCGGCCAAGGCCTAGTTTCGCCACCATGTTCGCGAGCGAACTGAATTTGTCGAGTGGGTTACTGCGATATAGCCTTGCTGGCCATCCACCACCGATCGTCAAATCTTCGAAACGCGGCTTCTGTGGGCCAATAGATTCTGGTGAAGGTATTCCATTGCAGATACTGCGCGAATACAGCTGGCGGGATCAGACGATTGAATTGGGCATGGGTGATCTGTTGGTCGTCTACTCCGACGGTATCCTAGAGGCACTATCGCCTGCGGGGGTCCAATTTGGGCAACAAACACTCAACAAAATTATCGCCAACGGGTCCAACGAACCGCGAATTCTACTCGATCAAATTCTCTCGGCACTCGACCAACACGCTGACAATCGCGCCTACCATGACGATCAAACGATAGTCGTCGCGAAGCTTTGCGATAAATAAATTTTATCGTTCACTTGCGAACTAATCCCATCCGTTCGTATCGAAGCTTTACACAAGAGCTAGGGGCGCAGCCTGCAAGCGCACGCGATAGGGTTTCGAGATTCATGAATTCGCCGGAAAAAAAATATTGCATCGTCTGTAACGCGGCACTCGGCGGCCCAATTGGCGCGCTATCGAAGCTTGCCGGCATACGCCGTAGCGATGGAAACCCCAATTTGTGGTCGTCGAGCGGCGCCACCCCACCGGACTCACCGGCGGCGGTCACCTGCACACCGCCTTCGAGCAGCGTCTGCAAGAGGGTGCCGCGGCGCTCGCCATCAGCTTCGAG
>JBCCFA010000628.1:0-2129 GCA_039029975.1 Pseudomonadota bacterium | reverse complement strand
AGTGTGCGAATCCAAATTAAGCGCTAACAACGCGCGGAGAGCTTTCTGATATTTCTCGAACTTCTCAGGTTCTCCAGGAATATTGACATACATCAATTTTTCTAATTCTTCGTGTGTTGAACCGTGTGTATCTCTTTTACTATTTGTAGTGCAATTTTCTACCGGCACGTCCACATTGGGGTTGCTTCTCTGAACCTTTTTACCATTAGATTCAGCACAGACGTCGAACCGTTTGATGTAAGACAAAAGGCGGCCATAATGCCGTTCTGATTCTTTTCTCTTCTGTTTAGATTCGGTCTCAGCTGTTTCAGATTCGGCATTATTCACAGAGGCGTTTTTTTTAATCTCGCTTTTTTCGATCTCGATAGTGCGCACCATTACGTGGTAAATGAGCTCTTGGTGCCAGCCTTGATCTAGGAAATACTTAAACGTCTTCGGCGTTACCGGAGTCATAATTCCTTTGTAAAACTCGTCACTGTTCAAGGGAGCAAGGTCCATCAGCACTCCGCTCGAAAACTCTACGTTGTTCTCAAATACCAGCGCATTTAAGACTTTCCCGACAACTGGTAATCCAAATGATGTCCCAGCCGACACAGGGTCGCGTATATTAATTTTAGATTTATCTGTGAAAATCAAAGGGAAACGCTTCGCTGATCGCACAGCGTTCAGAAGCAGGAGCTGATTATTGACATCCTCCACAGCGTTATCGACGTCAATGGCCCTAACAGGAATTACGTGGCTTCTCGTACACGAACACAACAGAACCACCTGCACTAGCAAAGAGAGTATCGTTATTGGTTTCATAATGGATGAGCAGTGAAGAGCTTCAGATTTCGAAATCCGCCCAGACAGCAGCATGATCAGAAGCACCGTTGGTCCAATGAGTTACGGAGCTTAGCTCTCTCTCAGTAATCACATCATCGTCCTTGCTAGTCAGCGCATGTAGACGGTACATCCCTTTCCGGTACACTCCCGCGTCAGTCAATCGGTCTCGCAACGGGCGCGAAACCAAAAGATAGTCGATCTGCTCAAAATCTCTGTAATGATAGGTCCACCGATGCTTTGGATTTTTTGGAAATTTAATTTCCAACACATCGTACAGGTACCGCATGTCCATCACCGGTTTTAATGGCGCACTATTTGGAGTGTCATTGAGGTCTCCGGCGACAACAACCATATCATTCCGAAGATCATAGCCTTTAAGAATGTTCCGGATTGCCTCAGCTTGGCCTTTCCGACGTCGATTATTCGCCGCGGCGTCGCCATAACCTTTGCTTTTGAGGTGGTTGCACAACACAAAAATGCGGTCAGAATTCGGCAGGATAACTTCGTATTCTGGGCAATCACGGCTGAACGTCTTGCTACGTTGAGAACCATCGAACATATGGGTCCAAATACCGCCGAGCGGAAATCGGCTATACAAACCGACATCGATACCTCTTTGATCGTTGCCATCTAATAACATTTCGTATCGATACTTCGAACGCAAAACATCAGTATCGAACTTTTTTAGCGAAGGGCGGTTGTCTGCCTCAACGATACAGGCAATATCTGCGTTAACCGCCCTAACTACTTTCCCGGTATTTTTCCTACCAATCTCGGAGAATTTCGCTTTCTTAAAATCGATAGACCCATCCCAATCTCCGATCCCTCCGGCTTTAATTCCAATGATCTTTTGTCGGTTGCGTTTCCATAGTTTCCCGCGGTCCTCGCGAATAACGATAAAATCTTTTAATGGTGCTGACTCCGTTCTAGAAGTACCTTCCGTAAACTCCTTTAAGAGTTTATTTTTGTTTGCGGCGGTATACTCTCGTTTCTTCAATATATTCTGAAAATCGTCAATGCGTTTCAGAATCGTGTCCCCGACGCTCTTATCACGGAAATTAAAGACCTTAGGTCTAGCAAAGAGGTTCTCAACGTTGAATGAGGCAATACGAATAGGCATAAAATCCCCCGTGGCAATCCTTGTTGCGCCAGCCGGCGCGCTCGCGGTCCTGCAGTTCGCGCTCCAGCAGGCGGCGATACTCGCGCATGTGACGCAGCGCCGCCAGCTCGTTGCCGCGCACCTCGAACAGGCGCGCCAGATTGTAGTGCGCGTCGGGGATCGACGGCGCCTTGCGATAGTAGGT
>JBCCFA010000627.1:0-2132 GCA_039029975.1 Pseudomonadota bacterium | reverse complement strand
GGCTCCGCGCTGAGCCCAATTTTTCAAGCGCATCGCCGATATCTTTTTCTAAGAGTTCGAGTTCAACGCTAAGGTCGTATTCAGGCATAACGTCCTTTACGTCGGCATGATGTTTGATGATCAAAAAGAGCAATACCACCGCGCCAAAGCCGCACGACATGATGTCGAGGAAAGCTAAGCTAAAAGCAGAAAATCCTCGTCGTTTGCGCATGTTTCTAGTGGGCGGCGGCCAGATCCGAAAGCTTTGAAGCAGGCAGCGAACGGATTAACGTCGTTTCTTGCTGTCCCAATTTCAACGTCGCTAAATTCGCGCTTAGTGCCCGAAACGCAGCCGACTCGTCGGCAACGGTCGGATTCATGGATGCCAGTAGTTCATGCGGCAGCAGTGCGAAATGATGTGACAGAATGACCTGGGCATTACTACGGGCAGCCGTAAAGAGACTCTCTATCGCCGGCCGCAAGGCTTCGATTAAACCGGTTTTCATGAGCGTAACCTCATGATGTCGACCTTGATGTTCGAGATTTATGTTGAGATGCGGGACATTGTTGAACTTCCTTAACCAAGCATCCAATTGCCCGAAAATAAGTTGCTCCGATGAGGCTTGCGCCAGGGGATCGAATCGCGCCTGATCCAGAAAATTGTCGGCAATCCAGTTCATGATTAGGTGGCTGAGATTATTTTTACCCGCCCGGCCGATAGTTTGTGATTCGCTAAATGTAATTTGTTCATGGGTGTGTAACTGAGTAATACACGCCCGATGCCGGCTTAGATCGATAAATTGAGTTGCTTTATCTAGATTTTTCAACGCCGCGACATTCGCCACCGCGGAATCAACGAACGTGGAGACTGTTAGCTCTAAAGAGTGCATGACACCGAGTAATAGTGACAACTGCTGTTGCGAATAAGCGCTCGGAATGATCACAGCGACCTCAGAAAATGGGCCGGCGCTCCCAATAATATCTTTGAGCTGATGGTAAATTAGATCGGCTTGATGTCGAACGGAACGCTTGGTTTGAGCTAGCGGAACGCTATCAGGTTGCGACCAATATCTATCGAAAAAGCCGCGTGGTTGCAGTCGTGCTTTAGCAAGCGCGGCGTCGCCAAATAACACCTGCTTATCGTGCATATGCGCAACACCGGCGCTCTGGTGGATAATTTGCCCTTCACGGTAAACGCGAACGCTAACGTCATTAATATCGATAAGCGTTGCATCCATCTAAGTATCTACTCTCGCGTGGACAAGTGTCTTAATAAATTCACGTCACAGAATGCTTGTGAATCTAACACCAGGCGTTCTTGCATTAATTGCAGTTGGTGCATGATAAACATAATGAACAGACTAATGACCAAGGCGACGAACGTTGAATTGAAAGCAACGCCTAGACTAACCGTCACGCCCACAATATCACCTTCCACCGCTCGGTGTGCCTGTCCTAAGGCCTGACCAATACCGCGCACCGTACCAATAAACCCGATGGATGGAATGGCCCACACAATATAGCGAATCATCGATAATTCCGAATCCAAGCGCTCAGCTTTAGTCTCTGACACTTCCTTGATTGCCGCGGACACGTCTTGAATATTTTTGGTTGAATCGAAACGCTGTAGTGCCGCCAAAAGCGTTCGTGGGAGTAAGAACTCGCGCTCCTTTTCTGGTAGAGCCTGCAAGGGGCGAGAAAGTTGGCGCGAGTCTTCTGGTAATACCCGCGTACCCAGTTCGATCCCTAATAAGTCATCCCTGAAAAATTTTCTCTCTTGAATGGTTTGCCGCGCTTTAAAACCAATGATGGCCGTGGCCCACAACATCAAAATGAAACAGGCTTCCTGCTCATAATCTTTGATAATGACAAAGCCCGATCGTTCAATGGAATCAACTTCACCGGCCGCTTGTTTTTCTGATTGGAGTTGCAAGGCGGCTGTGGCTTCAGGGCGAACCACCGTGATGTAAACCATGTGTACAACGATTATCGACACCATCAATGCAATAAGTTGGAAATAGAATTCGGTAAAAGGATTGTGTTTCATAGTTAGATGTCGACCGGAAACGGAACGGGAAAATCCTCGGAAATTTTCTCACTTGGTTTAAATGTGTCGTTTGGCAGCTTCTTCGAGTTTCCAACTGGTTGCCGCG
>JBCCFA010000626.1:0-2139 GCA_039029975.1 Pseudomonadota bacterium | reverse complement strand
TGCGCGCCCGTGCGCTCGAGTATTGTGGCGATCACATCATCTGGTAAAAACTTGAGGATTGGCGATTGCAGACCGTCGCTGCCTTTGGCCTTATCGTTAACCTTAATATAGGCCAGGCCTTTCGCCCCATAAATAGCGACGAAATCGGTGTAGTCATCGATTTGTTTGCGGGTCAGCTGGTTACCGCCAGGCGCGCGCAAGGCGGCGACGCGACCGGTCTCACTCGAGGCAGGACCGGCGAAGACCTTGAATTCGACGCCGGTCATTGCGTCACCCACTTCCACTAGCTCGAGCGGATTGCGTAAATCTGGACGATCGCTACCGTAGCGAGTCATGGCGTCGGCGTAAGTCATGCGTGGAAACGGATCGGCTAGCTCAATGTCGAGCACATCTTTAAACAGTTGCCGAATCATGGCTTCCATTGAGTGAGTGAGATCGTTCTCGTCTACGAACGACATTTCAATATCAAGCTGGGTGAATTCCGGTTGGCGATCAGCACGCAAATCTTCGTCACGAAAGCAGCGAACGATTTGATAATAACGTTCGAAGCCCGACATCATTAGCAATTGTTTAAAAAGCTGCGGCGATTGCGGCAAGGCAAAGAATTTTCCTGGATGAGTGCGACTTGGCACCAAATAATCGCGTGCCCCTTCGGGGGTTGCTTTCGTCAACACCGGGGTTTCGATATCCAGGAATCCATTGCTATCAAGGAAGGCGCGTAGTTTTTGCGTTATCTCCGCACGGCGCTTGATATTTCGTTGCATGCGCTCAGTGCGCAAATCGATGTAGCGATGTTTTAATCGCGTGTCTTCGTGAACGTGCGCCTCGTCAAGCTGAAATGGTGGTGTTTTCGCCGCGTTGAGTACCGTTAGTTCTTTCACCAACAGTTCGACTTTACCGGTGGGCATATCCGGATTTTCCGTCCCCTCCGGTCGATATCTCACACGGCCCTTCGCCTTTAGTACATATTCACTGCGCACGCGTTCGGCGAGGGCGAAGCTTTCTGGTGTGTCTGGATCGATAACGATTTGCAGAATGCCTTCGCGATCGCGCAAGTCGATAAAAATAACACCACCATGATCGCGGCGCGTATTCACCCAACCACAAACCGTAATCGTTTCATCTAGCTCTGCTTCGGTAACGTGTCCGCAATGGTGGCTACGCATGGGCATGGTATTTTTCCGCAAAAGTCCGCTTAAACCATCACTCGATGGTGTTACCGCGAAGTGGTTGGTGTTTAGGTGAGGGTGGAATGTTTACGCTAATCAACGCATTGGCAGCCCGCGGATCATACGGATTGCAGCGTTATATCGCAATATTTAGCGGGAATAATGCCGTTTTTCGTCCTATGTCAGCGAAATTCAATCGCTACTTGTACTGGCTTTCGTCCCCGCCGGGCTGGACGAGCTGCCGCTGTCAGATTTTGATTTTGTCTCGCTTTTAGTGTCTGTTTTTGTCTCCGATTTTGCGTCGGTTTTTCCGCCGTCATCCTTTTTCTTTTTATCTTTGAAATCCGTTTCATACCATCCAGTGCCTTTCAATCTGAAAGCAACTTTCGAAATTTGTTTTGTTAATGCCTCCGCACCACATTCAGGGCAGCTAACTAGCGGTGCGTCGCTTATTTTTTGCAGCGCTTCGAGCTGATGCCCGCATTCGTTACAGGCGTATTCGTATATTGGCATTGCGTTTTTCTCTGAACAGAAATAATTCTCAAACTTCGGGCTAAAGTGAGGGCGAGTTGCTAAAATTCAAGCCCTCAAACCGGTAACGACCACCCGTGGTGGAGGGTCCTTTGGTCGTTGATACTATACCGCGAACTCATATAACGACGGATATTATACGCGGAGGAAGCTCTTGCTTGATCCGAACACCATAATCTTCTTATCCGGGTTTTGCCTGAGCTTTGTTCTCGGATTGGTAATTGCGGCGAGTGGCTTTTGTGCCTTCGGTGCGATCGCCGATTGGGTGAGTTTTGGCGATCGGGGGCGCCTGGGCGCCTGGTTGCTGGCGATAACTACCGCCGCCGTTGGGGTATTTTTGCTCCAACTCATTGGTCCCTTGAGACTAGCCGATGCGGTCTTTCCTTACACTAGTTCGAATTTCAATCCGCTACGCTACACTTTAGGCGGATTCATCTTC
>JBCCFA010000625.1:0-2151 GCA_039029975.1 Pseudomonadota bacterium | reverse complement strand
TATCGGAAACCGTAGCAATGGCGGCTGAGGCTTACGCTGGCACCATCACTGATTTGTATATTCCCAAGACGAAGAAATCGGCGAAGAAGTCTTAAACCTATCGCGTTTTCTTGGGAACGGAACTAAACGCTCCGTTCCGCTTCCTTATTTTGCGGTCACGGTGTTCGCGTTGACCGCGCGAAGAATCCACCCATCGCTAAAGCGCTGAGCAGCAGCGGGAAAGCAGCCGGCACCGGCACGACCGCTGTGTCGTAAATCCGGATGTAATCGACGGAACCGGTAAAGGACTCGGTTTGACTGGATATCGTATCGTCAACGAAGAAGTTTATTTCGTTCACAGCCGATACACCTAGCGAACCGTCGTCGAGATGGCTGAATTGCAACACGCCATTCAGCCGAACGTCGAGTATGTTTGTAGCGCCATCCCTAGAGATAAGCAAAGTAACGTCAGTATCAGCCGGTACGAAATCGGTGCCGCTACCGCCAAGCCCAAAAAACACGGGTTGGTTATCTAGCGTGTATAAACCGAAATCGGCCGAGAGCGACTGATAATCGATCAATTTACGATAGCGGCCGAAATTGTCATTTTGTAGATAGCGGATTTCGATTGAATAGGTGGTTGTATCAGAGAGCGCCGGGCTCAGGGTGAGCCCTTCGTTGTTTTGGAAATCGTAACGGCCAGCGTTAATTATGCCGCCGTTTGCGACTAAGTCCGCGCCGTTTCCTAGAGAATCGCTTAAGTCGCCGTCGAATTCGTAGCTATTTACGAGCGCGGCTTGGAGCGGTGCGCAAAACAAAGTTAAGACTGCAAAGAACAGCCCAGCACCGAAAAATCGTCGTCCTTTCAACATCCCTAACCCCTGAATTGTTCTAATAATTGTTCTGATTATAAGGTGTGCAGCCAGTTTAGATCAGGAAATACTACCGGAACTGAATTGGTGGGCTCGCTTGCCTATAGTGAGCATGCGAATCGATATTTTAGATTTGCTTAGTAGCTTCAGGCTGCAGTCGCTTTAGCGCGGGGTTTAGACGATTTTGGCAATAACAAGCTCATGGCTTCTACTAAGGCCTCATTGGCTTCGCCCATACATTCTGTCACGAGGGTGTCATCAACACCGACAGTGGCAACGGCGACCTCATGAAATTCTGGCACGGGCTCATCGCCTTCTTCTCGCCACAAAGAGGCGCGAGCGACAACGGCGGCTGTGTGTACGATGCTTGAGTCCGCTATCAGCTCTACGGGAGATTGCGTTAATCGGTGCGTGTGGTGTCGAACGGGCTCCATGATGGGATCAGGTAATTGCCATTTTTCAAGTAATGCACCGCCCACATCGGAATAGTCAAATCCGAGTTCACGTAACTGAACCTGCGATAAGGTTTGGTCATTTTGAATGGCAAGCTGAAACAATTCTTCGTAAACATCGGGCATGCGATACGCAAGCAATAGGTTGCCCACGTCGTGCAATAAACCGCACACAAATGCGCGCTCCGGTGCACTTACTGCGCTGCGTTTCGCGAATGCGCGTCCAACCACCGCGGCATAGACAGAGCGTCGCCAAAAATCCGCCACATCAATAACGTCAGATTTTAAATTGACGAGGGAACCCACAGCAGCGCCAGCTAGCGCCAAGTCATGCACCTGATTCAGACCCAATACTTGAACGGCGCGACTCACGGTATCAACTTTCGTTGCCAATGCCATATAGGCGCTGTTGGCTATACGCAAGATCCGACTGGTTAAACCTGGGTCGTGAACGATAACCTCCGTAATGTCGGCGAGCGAGGAATCTGGATCGTTTACCAGCTGCTGAATACGAACATAGGCCTTCGGCAGAGGAATTAGATCCTTCACGCCGTCGGTCAATTTATCGATAGTGGTCACTGCGTTGTCCATCGCGCTATTGATGCGCATTTGATCGACCAATACCCCAAATTCTTTAGTTAGGCGACCGGATCCGGCGTAAATTAAGGGTGTTTTGTGCGGCTATAGACAATTTCGAAGCATCCAGGCACGCGGTATCGCGGTCGCCGATTTACCTTGCACTTTGTCGTTCGAATTAAATTCGCGCGGCGAGGTATCAGCTGCCGATCACCACGGGCCTGGATGCTTCGAAATTGTCTATAGCCGCACAAAACACCCTTAATTTACGC
>JBCCFA010000624.1:0-2156 GCA_039029975.1 Pseudomonadota bacterium | reverse complement strand
GCGCATTGACTGACGTTGTTCCGGAGATAACTGCTTCCAGCGCTGCATTCGGTCACGGACTTTGGCGCGTTCTTCATCGCTCATGTTCTGCCACCTTTCCGCGCCTTTCAGCAGTCTTTTTTGTCGTTCTGGCGGCAGGCTCTGCCAACGATTTCTCAATGGCTCCAAAACCTGTTGCTGCTGTTCGCTAAGTGATTCAAAAGGAATCACGTCCGATTCGTCACGCTCGGCGCTAACACAAACACTGCATACGACCAAAGAAAGGATAACAAATATTGGTCGCAGCAATGATTGAGACTTGTGAGTAAACATTATCGTATCCCGGACAAATCCGCCGCACGGTCGGAGCCGTTCCCGCGGCTTGCGTCTGATTGCGATTCGCTGATTTCATCGAGCATATCGAAATCAATCATAGTGCCATCCTCGTCTGTCCACTCCCCAAGAAATTCAAACAGCTCCAACAAATTGTTTTCCTCAGCTGCAACAACACAAGCAAAAATTGCGATCGCCCAAAATATTTGTTTGCCCACGCTAACCGGCATGGCCATTGGCATCTAACCATTCATAGAACTCCAGCTCCTCGACCAGTTCCAGTTCTGACACACTCAATTCATGAGATATCTCAAAGGATTCGGTGGGTGTGCGCTTGTCACGTCCGTCATGCCCTTGCCACAAACCAACCACCAGTATTAGCGAGCAGGTCAACATGGTAGGGGTCACATATTTTCCGTTTGCGAAAAATGTCCAAAGTGTGTCTCGATCTTGGTCGGTTTTGCATTCGAGTATACGAATTCGCGACTCGCGCAGGCGATCAGCAATAGCTGGTTCGACCTCGTCCTCGGTTTGCTGGAGCGCAGTTCGCACGCGATGCAGATTTTCGAGTTCGTGTTGTTCGTTCATATTGCATCCAATTGATCGCGTAAAGTATGAATCGCCCGCGAATAATGAGTTTTCACCGAACCTTCCGAGCACGACATAGCAGCAGCGGTTTCTCGAACATCGAATCCCTCCCATACACGCAACAGGAAAGCTTGCTGCTGACGCATGGGGAGTCTTTGCAGCGCTAACTCGAGCGCCGCAATTTGCTGTCCCGTCCGCAACACTTCTTCAGGTTGCTCCGAGGAACGACCACTGTGGGCTTCCGCCAGATCGACCTTACCCGTAGCGGGTTCAAATGGCGAGACGACTTTAGAAATAATCGTGCGCACTTTGCTTCGACGATGCCAATCAGTAATCCTACTCTGCACAATTTTAAAAAACAGATATCGCCATTCGTCGGCTGGCTTGTCCGCGTATTTCTCAACCAGTTTCAGCATTGCGTCCTGAACGATGTCTAGCGCATCGTCCGAATTACCGGTGGCGATCTGCGCCATTCGGTAGGCTCGTTTCTCAACGCTGGCCAAAAATGTATTCAGCGATTTGGTGTCTTCCAGTTTCGGTCTCCAGAATCGCCCTATAGCATTTAGTCACCACCAACCTACGGCCGCCATGCGTAACGACTAAACCGAGAGATCTCAGTGATCTCCCGGCGAAAATCAACCATCAATATCGATTTCCAAAGTTGAGATACGTCGTTAGATGCGATCGTTAATTCTTTGTCCTTTTCGATCCAAACGTCGATCCACTCGATTACCTTTTCTATCGAGTCGTTGATCAACGCGATCTCCCCGGCGATCGAGTTTAGCGTCTATTCGATCGCCGCGATTCTCGAGTCTATTTGCAAGACCATCTCGCCCGTTGGCCGCCGCCCGGTCTGCTTTGCGGTCTAATCTATTCTCAACGCGATCACCCTTGCGATCTAATTTTCGATCGATTTTATCACCGCGACGGTCAAGGCGATGCTCTATGCGGTCGCCTTTGCGATCTAATCGCGCTTCCACCCGGTCGCCAACATCCGCATAAATCGCCTGAATTGGCGCGCTCAAAACGGCGCCTAAGGCAACTATCGTGACAGATTTCAAATTTTTCATAATGCTCTCTCCTATGCAGTTCACCAACACAATATTGGTATTCACACTTCTAAAAACGCACGTCAGAGCATTTGGTTGACAAAATTCTTTTAGATCTTTTATTTCTTATTAAAATCAATAATTTAAAATTGGTTATACCGTAAAGCTTAATGTAATCCAACGTAATCGAATAGAGAATTAGGCGTT
>JBCCFA010000623.1:0-2180 GCA_039029975.1 Pseudomonadota bacterium | reverse complement strand
CGCGTCGGTCGTGTATTAAATAGAACGTTATCGGAACAATTAAAATACAATGATTGTACGCGCTGTACGTCCACCAAAAATGAAATATCTCTGTGTAGGTCGCTTTCAATATCGCAATAATCGCGAAGATACCAAGCGCTAATAGCAACACGCGATTCCGCCAGTAGCTACTGACGGCGATTTCAGGCACGTTCGCAGACATTAGGTTTCTGCCTACTTAGTTAGCCCAGGTTCTTTGAGATTATCGGACCGATAGTCCGCGCGACGGGCAACGGTAACTTCTTCCATGTGTCGATGAAATAACGATATTTAGGATTGCTTGGGTTGACATCCGGCATCTGCTTATCTCGAATAAGTTCATACTCGTAGTGCAATTGCTCGGCTTCGAATCCGAGATTAACTTTCCACTGTCGGCTGCCGGTGTCCTTTTTACTGCGCCCGAAATCAAACTGCGTGATACCTCGCTCGGCAGCACGACAGATGATTTGCCACGCTAAGAAATCATTGCCTGCAAGTGCCCTGGCGATATAGCGTCCGCCCCAATAAAACGGGCAAACTTCGTGCTTGAAGTAGTAGAGCATTGCGCTACTCACCGGTTCGTTATTTAGGTGGGCCGTCACAATTTCTAGATGCTGGGGAAATATAGCCATCATCGTTTGGAATAATTTTTTCGGGAAGACAGGTGTACCTAAATTTCTTACGCTCTCGGCGTAGATCCCGTAAAACGCCTCGCAGTTGTCTTCCTTCAGGGCGAGCCCTTTCTTGATCCCCTTGCGAATCATATTGCGTTGCTTGCTTCGTATCGCCTTCATGTTCTCGTCCTCGTCAACGAGTATCGGCTTAACGAATCGTTCGTAAAGATCTTTTCGCGGTCTATCTTGGTCAGTTGCATGCAGGTAGCGGAACTCCACGCTGCCGACCCCCAATGAGGTTCCTATCTCTACGGCCCGTTGCTCCAAAGCCCGTGCGATCTCTGTATCGTTCGCGATAGCGCCGCCATAGGAGCCAAAAGCAATTGAAGATAAGGTATTGCCAAACAGCAAGCTCTTCACATGGACGAGTGGCAGGACGCCCACGATCTCGCCATTACTTATCGCCGCCAAGTAATAAGTGGGATGACCCAATGCGCGCGCAAATACTTCTTGCCAGCCGTGCAAATGGAAAAACGTCCCGTGTTCGTTCTTATCTACGTATTGATCCCATTCTGCTGACAATGTGTCACTGATTAATTCAATTTTCATTAGCGAGTACTTCGTTAGGTTAAGCAGCGTCTGAGAGTATGGATGAACGATAGACTTCGCCCATCGTAGACCAGCTAAAATCGCGTAATAAACGACCTAATCTTTCGAGCGATTTACCCTGGTTCAAATAATGCCGAAAGCGACTTTTAGCAGACACCCCCTCAGGGCGTGGTTGCTCGGGATCAAATTCCCAAGGGTGAAAATACATATTTGCGCTTGTACCTTCACAGTTGTGTATTGTACGGATCAGACGCTTAGTTACCGCATAGGGGTATAATCGAAAGTAACCGCCGCCGCCGGCAGGAAAATTACGATCGAACAATCGGACTGTCGAAACCGGGATCTCCACGAGATTGACATTCTCGACGGGTTTGAACGGCACTCTGGGTGCATCAGGAATACCGTACAAATCATGTTTAACCGGATAGACGCTCGAGCTGTATGCGAAACCGGCGTCAGCGATTTCGTTGAAAGCCCAAAAGTTCGACTTGTTGATCGAAAAACTGGCGGCGCGATACCCTTCTAAACTCACGCCCGAGACATCTTCTAAGATTGCCTTTGCATGTTCTACGTCGGCACGAAACTCCTCACGAGTTTGCTGCGTGATCCGAACGTGTTGATAGCCATGACAGGCCAATTCGTGTCCGTCACCAATGATTCTGCGAATTAGTGCGGGGTGTTTCTCTGCGACCAAGCCGAGGGTGAAAAATGTCGCCTTCGTACTGTGTTCAGCCAACAAATCTAGGATTCGATTAGTTGCGAAATCGACTCTAGATTCCCAACGGTCCCATTCGTCGCGATTTATCACCGTTTCAAACGCCGATACTTGGAAGTACTCCTCGATATCGAACGTTAGCGCGTTTACTATTCGGTCGCGAATCACGATGCCCTACCAGTATCCAAGACACGGGAACGTGTCACTTTAAGTTAGCGTGAAAT
>JBCCFA010000622.1:0-2181 GCA_039029975.1 Pseudomonadota bacterium | reverse complement strand
GTATAAAATAAATGTTCGGCGCGACTTGTACGCCGAATTGCGGCGATCAAAGGACAGCCTGATGAAACTTTATTACCAAAGCTATGTTGACGATTCAATTGGAGCGACTTACCTCGCGCATTTGAAAAAACACATCGATTCTTTTGCGAAGGGCGAAGTCGATGTGCAACCGCTCACGCCACCGGACTCTTACGCTCATCCAGTCATGGAATTTCGTTGTGCGCGACAAGTGGTGCGCAACGCCATTGTTGCTGCGCGGGATAATTACGACGCGATTATGCTCGGGCACATCCAAGATTCTGGTTTGTGGGAGTCTAAATCAGTCGTCGACATACCGGTAATGGGCCTTGGCGAAGCGACCATGCTATACGCTTGTTCTTTGGGCATGCGGATTGGGATCGTAACGATTAACCCGCGCTTTATTCCTGGCTTCCACAAGCAAATTCGCCACTATGGTTTAGAACATCGCGTGGCCGGCGTTGAAGCGATGCCTTTTGAGCCCGGCGAAATGACAAAGGCTTTCGATTCCGAGGAACAATACGAGCGCGTCTTGAACGCGTTCCAGCAATTCGCCGAGCCTCTGGTGGAAAAAGGGATTGATGTATTAATTCCGGGTGGCGGCATCCCAATGCTGTTGTTTGAGCGGGAGCACAACTTCAATGTGAAAGGTGCCCCAGTAATTAACGGCATCCCTATTTTAATAAAAATGGCGGAAATGGCCGTGGAATTGAAACAATTGAATGGTCTCGGTGTAAGCCGATCGAGTGATATGGTCATACCGCCTGATTATGTATTAGAAGAGTTGTTGGGATTTTGACGGCTAAAAAATCGATCGATTAAATCCTCAGGAAAATAAGAAAGTGAGACGATTGGCACCATGAGTACAAGTACGCAGCGAGTTTTCAACGAGAACAAATTAAAACTTGGCTTCTTCGCTCCCAACTGTTCGGGCGGTATGTCACCGACGAAAATTGAGGGGCGTTGGCGTAACACCTGGGAAAATAATCTCCGCTTAGCGAAACTCGCTGATGACGCGGGCGTTGAATTCTTGCTCCCAATCGCGCGCTGGGTAGGTTATGGCGGTGAGACGGATTTTCATGGCAATGTGTTAGAAACGTTAACCTGGGCGAGCGGCTGCCTGTCGCACACACAGAGCATCACGATTTTTGCCACCGTCCACACCGCATTTATTCATCCTATCGTCGCCGCAAAACAATTGGCCACGATTGACCAAATGTGCGACGGCCGTTTGGGCCTAAACGTAGTATGCGGTTGGAATAAGCCGGAATACGAAGCCTTCGGGGTGGAACTGCCCGAGGAACACAGTGCTCGATACGCGCTTGGTCAGGAGTGGTTCGATGCGATTAAAGCTTTATGGGCACATCCGCGCGAACGCTTCGATTGGAACGGCAAATTTTTCACGATGAAAGGCGTGCACAGTGATCCGGGGCCCGTGAATGGTCAATTACCTTATATGAACGCAGCAGGATCGCAGGAAGGCCGAGAATTCGCCACTAAGAACGTGGACTTTTTGTTTATGGTCTCAACAGAATATTTAGAATCTAAAGATGAGGTGGCCGCCATTAAGGCGCAGGCCGAAGCGTTAAATCGAGACGTTGGTGTTTTCACCTTTGGACACGTGATTTGCCGACCAACAAAGAAAGAAGCTGAAGAATATTTACACTACTACGTGAATGAACACGCTGATTGGGGCGCTGTCGACAACTAATGAATCTAATGGGGATGCACGCACAATCATTTCCAGAAGAAGCTTTAAAAATGATGCGCGATCGCTTCGCGATGGGCCACGGTGGTTATCCCTTAGTGGGTGATCCAGATACGATTGCGGAGAAGATGGCCGATATTCCGGCGGCAGGTTTCGCGGGCACAACGCTATCCTTTGTGGATTACGCCGAAGAGTTTCCGTACTTTCGTGACGAAGTTATACCGCGTTTAGAAGCAAAAGGATTACGTGAGCCATTCAAAGGCCACGAGGACTAGATTTGGCTAACGCCGCCGAGAGTGCTTGTTGGGTCGGCGTAAAAAACCTAACATCGCCGCGCCAGAAAGGATAAAAACAATTGAATTAGGCAATGGCACCGGGGCCGGCAGAAGCGGGATATCCCCGATATGGGTAAAGGTGTTTGACGTGCTGTAACCCGTACCTGCAGTGAACCCGAT
>JBCCFA010000621.1:0-2183 GCA_039029975.1 Pseudomonadota bacterium | reverse complement strand
GGGACCGCCAAAAATTTAAAACACGGAGGGTGTCGCAATGGACTTCAATGAATTGTCGCTGAGTAAAATAAATATAAATGGCGCGGAACTTTATTACGTAGAAAAAGGTTCCGGTGAACCCTTGATATTTGTGCACGGGGCCATAAGCGATCTCAGAACTTGGGAAAATCAAATCGAAACGCTTTCACGACACTTCAAGGTGATCAGTTACAGTCGACGATTTGCGCGCCCCAATAAGGATATTGGACCGGGCGCCGGTGACCCTTGGGAAACTCACGTTGAAGATTTAGCTGCGCTTATTGAAGAGACCGACAGCGCACCTGCGAATTTAATCGGCAACTCCCAGGGAGGATATATTTGCTTGTTAACCGCGCTTAAATATCCGCAGCTTGTGAAATCATTGACCATTGAGGAAGCACCAGTTGTGCCGCTGTTTACCGGCTCCCCACCAAGCTTCGCTGAACTCCTGAAAAACTTTTTTGGCCATCCGTTCGATACATTCCATGTGATGAAATTTGGGCTTTGGACAGTACCGAAGGTCAAAAAGGCGTTTCGCGACGATGAAACTGAACGAGCGCTCGAAATTTTCGGTAGGGCCGTTTTGGGTGATCGCTGGTACGAGTCTTTGTCTAACCAGCGATATGAACAGATTGTGGCAAATCATTCCTCGCTCAAAGCGTTTTGGTTTCACAACGAATTTCCCGCTATAACGACTAATGAACTCAAAACACTACAAATCCAGGTACTTCTGCTTACTGGTACGAACAGCCCGGAATTTCTGTTAGCGCTGTCTCGTAAATTAGCGGCGGTTTTGCCAAACGTGACAACCAAGGTTATTGAAAATGCGTCACATTTGATTCACGAGAACAATGCGCCGGGCGTTAACGACACGGTGCACGCATTCTTGTCTGGCTAATGATGCATCATCGCCTTAGCGTATAACTTCCACACTCTGCAAAAATTTAAACGAACCGCCCGTTTACGCTCACCCCCCGTTGTTTCCATAGGCGAGTGCAACCGTCACGTTGAGAAATCATTTGTGTCCCTGCGTTTTAGGTTATTGGTGCAATGATATGGCGAAGACCTTAAAGATAGGGATAGTATGGTGCTATCAAGTTCCGATGTGGAAAGGGTCGATATTGTGTCGGCTAGCGCCTAGTGGCCATTGCGAAAGTACGTAGGAAAGATCCTTTTTCTGCGAAATCTATGCAACTCTCGAATGTCCGACTGTGAGACCTTGAAGTTCCATGATGCTGTCTATAGCGGTGGCTCACCAAGATCGGCGTATCAACGGGCAAGGAATCGCTGGATATGCTGTAGCGCTTCCATCGGCCTTTCTTCGTGAGGTAAGAGAGATGCATCCAATGGAATCAGTTCGGTCAAATTTGCGAACTGCGGAAGCATTTTTCGAGCTTGCCCGATGGGGAACGTCTTATCGTTCTCGCCCCATATGAACAATGTCTTCGCTTCAATATCCTTGTGCGTCCGTTCGAACTCATCAATCACATTCCATTCGATACCTTTCAGGTAGCTTAAAAAACCTTCCATGCGTCTTGCAGAGTCCAACACGGGATCGAGATAGGGGCGCAAATAAGTTGGTTCGTCTAGCAATCTTTTATCGGTGTAGAGCTGCCCGAAGGCGGCGCCAGAGTGGATGAACACTTTCGAACGAAGCGCGAGACGGAATGCAGGTACCGCGCCCGGCAACGCGGCCAGTTTTTGATAGGTTTCGATCCAAGGTGGACGGTGATTAGGAATCTCTGTGTTGAACGCGATTAATCGACCGACCCGTTCAGGATTGGCGAGCGTGAACATACGGGCGATTGTCGCACCAGTGTTATGTGCGATAACGTCATAGTTACCTAGCCCTAGCTTCTCATTGAACAGTAACGATAATCGGTGTGCCTGTTGGGTGAAGGAGAAGTTCGTTTCGCTCGTCCACTCGCTGTCGCCCATGCCAGGTAAATCGACTACGTAGCAAGTGAATTCTTTAGAAAGCTCTACGATAAGCTTTCGCCAGGTGTAACCGTGCGTGGGAAATCCGTGAATGAAGATTAACGACCGTTCGCCATCGCCAAAAATCCTAAGCGCCGGCGTGGCATCTTCGATTTTGTGATGGCCCACTTTCGCTGTTCTGAAAAATGTCTCCGGTGATTTCTGCTGGGATTGTCCGCTCATTTTGG
>JBCCFA010000620.1:0-2198 GCA_039029975.1 Pseudomonadota bacterium | reverse complement strand
TGGTTGATATCGATACCGACGGTGAAGATTGTCTGATGCGGTTTCGCAGCGGTAACACCCTGAAGGTACCGGCCGATAGCTGGGTGATCAATTGCACGGGATATATCGCCCGGCATGAACATGAATACGAGCCATACCTTTCTGCGCGAGGGACGACAATTTCGATACAGCCTACCTCTGGCATACATTTTCTATCGACATTTGGTGCTTATTTCCTTACCCATATGCATTTCTTAGGGAAATTACCCGACCTTGGTTTGTATGAGCTTGACTATCAAACTTTGATGCGAGATTACAAGGAAGGTTTCGCGTTCGTTTCGATTTCGCACACGCTTTATAACTTGATGCTTATGCTAAATGCGGCACCAATGACGGTATTTACTCGCTGCGGCCTGGACTTTGATAATTGGTATCCGTTTCATCGGCGCTTGCTTGGTGGGATGAAACTCAGGATGCACAATGCCGCTTACCGGAAGAAATTTAAAAGCGCCCTCGATACCGTACGGCAAAAACACCAGTTCCGTTGCGGTGAACTGAATCACCGCTAGTGTGCGCGTGGTCTGTACCCATTGATCGGCCGGATGTATAAAAGAATTTGAATGACAGCGAAATCTATCGTGGTAATGCGCTAGAAGTCTTTGCGACGTTTCTGCGGCTTGGGCTAACCTCGTTCGGCGGTCCAATAGCTCACATCGGGTATTTTCGAAAAGAATTTGTCGAGCGTAAGCAATGGTTGAGTGAATCGGTTTTCAGTCAATTGTTCGCCCTTTGCCAACTACTACCTGGCCCCACCAGTAGTCAGTTAGGATTTAGTATCGGATTGCTGAGAGCAGGTTGGTTAGGCGCGCTCGGCGCGTTCGTTGCTTTTACTCTGCCGTCTGTCGCATTGTTACTGGGGTTTTCTCAATTGGTGCCAACTCTCGACAGCCAGGTGAGCGATGGCTTAATCCACGGTCTGAAACTCGTTGCTGTTGCGGTGGTGGCCGATGCCGTCGTTGGCATGGCCCGAAATCTCTGCCGCGAAATGAAAACACGACTTCTCGCCTCGGCCGCTGCCGTGTGTCTCTTTTTCCTGGACGTGAGTGGGGTTCAGTTTGCTGTTTTGGTCGGTGGTGCTCTTGTCGCGTTGCTTTGGCGAGTTAAACCAAGCGACTATCTCGGTGATCAAATTGTTTCGCCGATAAGTTGGCGAATGGGCATTTATTGCTTAGGTCTATATCTTTGTTTCTTCATATTGCTTATTAATCTGTCAGATAATAATGCCCGGTTTGCTATTGCCAACGCATTCTATCAATCCGGCGCGTTGGTGTTCGGCGGCGGGCACGTTGTATTGCCTTTGCTTGAAGAATCTGTTGTTGCGACCGGCTTGATTAATAGCGAGGATTTTCTGGCCGGCTACGGTGCGGCACAAGCGGTGCCGGGTCCATTGTTCTCTTTCGCAGCCTACTTGGGGAGTAATTTAGAAGGTGAAATTAGCGGGATGGGGGGCGCGTCAATAGCACTAGCCGCGATCTTCGCGCCCGGATTCCTGCTCGTGTCGGCTTGTCTGCCTTTTTGGCAACGCGTCGCCACTAGCCCGATCGCTAACCGCGTGGTCGTTGGCATCAATGCCGTGGTGGTGGGCATTCTTGCCGCCGCGCTTTATGATCCGCTTTATGTCAGTGTGATTAAGAGCCCAGTGGATTTTGTGATAGTCGGGTGCGGTGTTTTAATGCTGCGGACGCTGCAGCTGTCACCATTGGTAGTTGTGTTTTGGTGCCTAAGCATGAGTCACTTTATGTCTTCGATATCCTAAGCCGTGACGATAAGGATCAAATTACCTTCACACCGCAAATGAAAGCAATCCAGATCCCAGTGCGCGGGTAAGGCGCTAATTAAAATAGCGTTCGAACACGTCACGATCTTTCTAACAATCCGTCACAGCGCTACACTGGACTTGGCCAGAACACCTAATAGAACGGTATGCACAATGTTGGAAACAACTGCGAAGATAGAAATCGCAATCGCGGCGCCACGGGAATTGTCCTTTGCTCACATCGTACCGATTGATCTCACCTCAATTATTACAGGGTACGGACCGCTGCCAGCCGTTGTTAAGGTGCAAAATCAAACCGGCGCCTGGGATGGGGCCGGACAATCCCGCACGGTGGTGCTATCTGATGGCAGTTTGGCCCAAGAAATTTTATTGGCTTACACGA
>JBCCFA010000619.1:0-2200 GCA_039029975.1 Pseudomonadota bacterium | reverse complement strand
ATCCTTTACGGTAAAGTCAGGCCAGAAAATTGCCATCGTTGGAGCGAGCGGAGCCGGTAAATCTACTATTTCCCGGCTGTTATTTCGCTTCTATGACGTTTCATCCGGGTCCATATCCATAGACGGTGAAGACATTCGCGAAATACAACAAGCAGGGGTCCGCGAAGCGATCGGCATCGTGCCGCAGGATACCGTGCTCTTTAATGACACGATCTACTACAACATCTCTTATGGAAACCCAGCGGCCGATCGCGACGCCGTCGAGAACGCGGCTAGACTGGCCAGAATTGACGGGTTCATTCTCGATTCGCCAGATGGCTATGACACGATGGTCGGAGAACGGGGCTTAAAACTTTCAGGGGGTGAAAAGCAGCGCGTGGCAATTGCGCGAACTATTCTCAAAGATCCGCGTATCTTATTATTCGACGAAGCGAGCTCAGCGCTAGACACGAATACGGAACGAGAAATTCAAAAATCCCTTGCCGAAGTATCGCAGGGAAAAACGACACTGGTTATCGCCCATCGCCTATCAACCGTGATAGACGCCGATGAAATCCTGGTGCTCGATAACGGCATCATCGTGGAGCGCGGACGCCACACAGATCTAATCGCCGAGGGCAAACGCTACTACCAAATGTGGTTGCGCCAGCAACAAAGCGCAGAAAACGAATTACGTTCGAACAAGGTCTAAGCACCAAAAGTCTTCGCGAAAGCAGGCCGCTGCTGACAGCGTTGATAATATTCTTCAACATTACTGAGGCCTTCTATTGTGTGCATATCGAAACCTAAATGGACGCTGTAAGCAATCGCGGTATCAATCGCGCTAAACCCGCTCCGCAACATATACTCTCGATCGCTCAAATGCGCATCAAGCACTTCCAGGGCTTTCTCAAGCCGACGCGATTCTAATTTAATCACCACCGGCGACCGCTGCTCGGGGGCAATAAAAACATTCTGTTGGACCAACGAAGCGCCATGTACGGCGATTGTTTCCGCATAGTGTAGCCATTGAAGCCATTCAACTCTTTCGGCGTGGCCTGGCTCGCGATATAGCGTGCCGTTGTCGTAGGTCTCACATAGGTATTGGCAAATCGCGCCCGATTCGAACAGCGTAATTTCACCGTCGACCAAACAAGGGACCCGTCCAAGTGGAGAAATACTCAAGTACTCAGGCGTTCTGAGTGCAGCCATCGAAAATTCTATTGTGTTCAACTCAAATTCCAGACCGAGCTCATGGAGTAGCCATAGCGAACGGGCCGATCTGGCGTTACTCACGTGATGCAGTGTTATCATTTTAGGGATTTCCGCGTTTCGTTAATCTCAAGTTAAGCGCATTTGGTATTATCTGTAGCTTATTATTTTCCTTTTACCCAAACACAGGACTAGTCGATTGAATAAATTGGGCGACAGTTTAAACGGCAAGCGCGTCTTTATCACGCAAAGCAACGACTTTATGGGAACCCCACTGGCGGCCGCATTCAGCGCCTACAATGCTAGCGTGATGACAGACGAGCAAGCCCTAGGCGGAAATACTGACGTGCAGTCGATAGTCAAAGCTGTCGGTCAAATTGACGTACTTATCGTCAATTTGGCGGTGCCGGCTCCCAATACGCCCGTAGAAGACGTTCAAGATGACGAATGGCGCTATGTGTTCGATCACATTGTTGACCCCTTACCAAAACTCATGCGAGCAGTACTGCCGCAAATGATCGAAAGACAGTCAGGAAAAATCGTTGTCATGGGCAGCGCTACCGCCTTTCGCGGCCAACGCAGAACTTCGACTTACAGCGCTGCACGCGGAGCTCAGGTCGCTTATGTGCGTGCCGTTGGTGCCGAGATCGCGCGACATAATATTCAAATTAACTTGATCGCACAGAATTTTGTTGAGAACCCAACTTATTATCCAGAAGAGGTTCAAGCGTTAGACAAATTTCAAACACGCTTGCGCGCTGAAGTACCCGCAGGACGTCTCGCGACTGCGGAAGAAGACGCGCAATTCGCGGTATTTCTTGCCAGTTCGGAAGTAAATTTTTTCATTGGTCAAAGCGTGCCTTTTGCTGGTGGATGGGTAACTTGATTACTCACGTCTTAATTTAAGGACTAGAAGGTTTTTGAAATTCTAAGTTGTTGCTGATGTCAATCACACGGAGACAAACCGGACAAATGAATTATAAATTTCACTTGCATGCCGTTGTTGCCT
>JBCCFA010000618.1:0-2226 GCA_039029975.1 Pseudomonadota bacterium | reverse complement strand
GCATTTCAAGCGACGTGGTGACGGAACCGACAAGGCTTCGCGCCACGGTGAGGCCATGTGGAGTGCGAGAGGTCTTATTAACGGTTTGGCGGTACCGTTCATTGCTTTGTCTGCACGGCGCAACACCAGTTGGCACATCGATGTTTTCGTCTCGCGGAAAATTGTTTTTTACAGCACCGCGGTTCTGGCTGTCGGTATTTATCTTTTACTCGTTGCGGTAGCCGGTTACTACTTGAAATCTTACGGTGGGAGTTGGGGTGGCGCGGTGCGTACGGTGGTTTATTTCGGCGCCTCGTTGGTGTTACTCACCTTAGTTGTTTCATCTCAAGCGCGTTCACGCTTGCGCATGTTTCTGTCGAAACATTTTTACGAGAACAAATACGAATATGGGGATGTCTGGTTAGGACTGACCGACCAGTTATCTTCACATGACGGGAGCGCAGAGGCGCTGTATAACTCAACCATCAAGGCCGTCACCGATATCCTCGACAGCACTGGCGGCGCCCTTTGGTATAGAGATAGAGACGGGCAATTTGTGCTCGGTGCTAGCTGGGTATTTTCCGGCGATTTTCCGAAACAGATCCCAGAAACCGACCCTTTCATTAAGAGTTTAGAAATTGATCCCCAAACCATTGATTTACATCGAGTTGCTGCCACCTACGACAGCGGTAGCAACTCCGTCCCAAAATATATCCTTGAGTTGCCTCGTGCGTGGTTAGTGGTTCCTATCCTTCATGCCGAGTCTTTGGTGGCCTTCATGATTGTGGCCGAATCCCGTACCAATGAGCTGATCAGCTGGGAAGATCGAGATTTACTTAACACCGTAGGTCGGCAGGTAGGTAGTTATATTGCTTTACTGAATACAACCAATGCCTTAACTGAGCTACGTCAGTTTGAGGCCTTTAATCAACTATCTGCCTTTCTGGTCCATGATCTCAAAAATGTTGTCGCGCAGTTATCGCTAGTGGTCCGCAATTCCGAAAAATATCGCGACAATCCAGAGTTTATTGCCGATTCCTTCACTACAATTAGTGACGCGGTAAACAAGATGAACCGTATGCTGGTCAGTCTAAAACAGACGCATGCCGTGCAGCGGGTGGCCGATCCGGTCGACTTGCCGAAGGTTGTCGAAGAAACGGTCGGGCGGTGTATGAATAAAAAACCGCATCCGACGCTTAGCGTCGATGGCACCGAGCTAATTGTGTCGGGAAATAGCGATGCTATTGCCTCAGTCGTTCAGCACTTAGTCCAAAATGCCCAGGATGCAACAGAGGAAGATGGAAAGATTGATGTGGCAATTCGAGCACAAGGCGACGCCGCAATAATGACCATCGCCGATAAAGGCACCGGCATGGATGAGAATTTCATCAGTACTCGGTTATTTAAACCCTTCGACACGACCAAGGGTAAAGCAGGTATGGGGATTGGTGTCTATGAGAGCCGCCAGTTAGTCACGGAGATGGGCGGCAAATTAACGGTAACAAGCGCCGTAGGAGAAGGAACAATCTTCACGATTAGTCTACCCTTGCTAATAGATTCGCAAAACTCAATGCAAGTGCCGGCACCGGTTACGGCCGCGGCCAGCAAATAGCTAGTAAATCATGAGTAAACCTAAACTACTGATAGTTGACGACGACCCTGGATTGCAGAAGCAGCTGAAATGGTGCTTCGAAGATTACGATATTGATGTTGTTGGCGACCGAGAATCCGCAATCGAGTCTCTCAAAGGTTCGGGTGCACCGGTGGTGACACTGGATTTGGGTTTGCCACCGGATCCGGCCAACGCTTCGGAAGGCTTGGCGGCGCTTAGCGAAATTCTAACGATGGCGCCCTACACGAAAGTCATCGTTGTGAGCGGTAATGATGACCGGGAGGTGGCGATAAATGCCGTCGCCCAAGGCGCGTATGATTTCTACGAAAAACCAGTTGACCCAGACGTGCTGCGGTTAATTGTCGAACGAGCGAATCATGTCTACACCCTAGAAGAGGAAAACCGCAAGCTAGTTAATCAACGCAGCGAACCGTTGCAGGGATTGATTGCAGGCAGTCGCCAAATGCTCGACGTGTGCCGCCACGTTGAGAAAATCGCACCAACCGATACTAGTGTTTTATTGGCGGGAAGCAGCGGCACGGGTAAAGAAATACTGGCGCGCGCCATTCATGATTTACGTGAGCGGCGTGGAAACAACTTCGTTGCCATTAATTGCGCTGCAATCCCAGAGAATT
>JBCCFA010000617.1:0-2229 GCA_039029975.1 Pseudomonadota bacterium | reverse complement strand
TTAATTTCTCCGGCGAATAAATCACGCTGGAAGAAAGCTGACGATATTTCTACGAGTTAGCACTCTTCTAAAACTCCTGCGCGGTAGTCGAGTTCGTAAACACGCCTAGGCGACTCTTTGTCTATCGCCGTTGCGTTGGAGTTTTTTTCATCATGAAAGGTTTTCGACACACGCTTGCAGCGTTTACCATGAATAATCGCACTTTGTCGCTTGCGATATTAATGGCGATCACGGTGTTCTTCGCTATCGGTCTGAAAGACGTTGAACTCAAAACAATATTTTCAGACTTGTTTCCGAAAAATCACGATTTTGTCCAGACGTACAAAGATCATCCGAACTTTGGCAATCCGCTGACGGTCGTCATGATGATCAAAACCAAGGAAGGCGACATTTATAACTTTGAAACGCTGTCTAAAGTGTGGCGCATGACGCGCGAAATCGACCTTACGCCTGGCGTTGACCACGATCAGATTCTTTCGATTACTACGGAGAAAGCTCGCTACGCGGAAGCGACGCCGTTCGGGGTTGACCTAAGGCCGTTAATGGAAGACAAAGCCCCTTCCTCGCCCGACGAAATTAAAGACTTCAAGAAACGTGTGGATAAAGCACCAAACGTTCGAACTTTCCTTATCTCACCAGACGAAACCGCGACCATTGTTCAAGCAACATTCATTGAACATAAACTCGATTACGGGGTGGTATTCGATTTCATTCAGGAGATGGCAGAGAAAGAACGCGACGCCAACCACGAAATCTATGTGGCCGGGCAGCCCATTTTGACCGGCTGGGTATACACCTATCAAGCGCAGATGCTGTCAATTTTTGGTATTACGGCCGCCGCGCTTTTGCTTTCGCTCATTTTTTATATGCAGAACGTGCCAGGCGTTGTCACGCCTGTGGCCTCGAGTATTGTCGCGGCGATCTGGGGGTTCGGTTTCGTCGGCTGGTTGGGTGACCCGATTGAACCGCTCATCATGGTTGTGCCTTTGCTCCTTGTCGCGAGGTCGTTTAGCCACTGCGTGCAGTTTATTGAGCGCTATTACGAGATCTACTATGAGATAGGTGACCGACGCAAATCGGCCGAGCTCGCACTGGGCGTGATGATGGCCCCAGGCGTATTAGGGATTATTACCGACGCGGCCGGACTATTCTTGATTTGGGTCGCGCCGATTCCTGTGATGGAACGCTTCGCGATCTTTTGCGGATTTTGGGCGGCAATTTTGGTCCCGGCGAATTTATTTCTTACGCCAATACTATTGTCCTACTTCCCGCCACCTAAAAACGTCGCCAAACTCATCGGAAAATCAGATGAAGAAACTTGGCATACAAAAATTATCTCAATCTTAAGTGTGGTTGGTCGCGTGAGCCATGGTGCGGCCGCAAAAGTGACAACAATGGTTGTGCTGGTGTTGTTTGCCGTTGGCATATGGCTTGCCCTCCAAATTAAGGTGGGGAACCCAGTTGAGGGAAGCAACCTCTTATTTGAAGACTCTGATTTCAACACTGCCGTGCGGGCTATCAATGCCCATTTCCCTGGTTTGATGACACTCGAAATCGTTTTCGAAGCGAAAAACGAAGAAGAAGAAGGCCGGGTTCTACGTACAGATCACGCCATGCAAACGATGACGAAGTTGCAAAGCCTGTTGGAAGGTTCCTCCTTCCCGCCGGAAGCAACCCTGTCATTTGCAGATTACTTGCCCGAAGCAAACCGCTTGTTCAGTGGTGGTAATCCCAAGTGGATGCCAATTGATACTAACGACGATGCGGCGAACGCGGCTGTGGGCGCGCTGCTACTTGGTACGAGTACTAAAAACTACAGTCATGTGAGCGACTTCACGCTGGAGAACGGCACGGTATCGCTGTGGTTTAAGAATAATAAGCAAGAAACCGTTGACCAAGCCTTACATGAAACACGCAAGGCGCTGAAAGAAATTGGTATCGACCACGAGCGGTTCAGGGTACGCCTAGGGACTGGCGCCATTGCTCTCCAACAGTCGGTTAACGACACAGTGGATTATTATCAATGGATCATTTTAGCGGCGTTGAATGCGGTGATTTTGTTAACGTGTAGTTTTGCCTACCGGTCCATCGCTGCGGGTATCTTGCTGATGATTCCGGTGAACTTTTCCAACATGCTACTGGGTTCGGTAATGGTGTTGATGGGCATTGGTCTGGACGTGAATAGCTTACCGATTGCTGCGATTGGGATTGGCGTGGGTATCGACTACG
>JBCCFA010000616.1:0-2234 GCA_039029975.1 Pseudomonadota bacterium | reverse complement strand
GGTCGCGTTCGATGCTGAAACGCTTGATGAAACGCTGGATGCCTTAACCATTGAATTTTTCAGTAAAGAAAAACACTTGCGCCTGAACCGCGAAAAGCAGCAAGTCTGGGTATCGGAAATCTTGAAGTTCTACACCAAAGATTTTGTTGCGAGTGGTAAGGCGAATGACCTGATTGGTTACATAAACCAATACCGCGACGAAAAAATTCCGGCAGACTGGCAAGTTAAGTTTATTGATTACGACTGGACCATCAATCAGCAACCTTAGCCAGAATCGCGCGGGTACATATTTATTGCCCGCCGCTACAAGCTTGCTGGATCTGGTTTACTGCCACTTAATTCGTTAGACGCGAGCAAATGCTGCATATCCTCAAGGGTGTCGTGACCTTGGCTACGCAAACCATCTAAGGCGGCCAGCGCAATTTGCGCGGCGTCGACTTCAAAATGCCGGCGCAGCGACACGCGATCTTCGCTTAAGCCAAAGCCATCTGTGCCAAGTGTAATGAGTTCGCCCGGTAACCATTTGTTAATCCGCAAGCCAAAGCTCTTCATGTAATCGCTCACGCTAACGAATATGCCGTGCTCTTCGCTGAGCAATTGCTCAAGATAACTCTCTCGCGGGTGTTCCAGTGGGTTTAGCCGATTCCATCGTTCGCACGCCATCGCTTCCCGCACTAGTTCGTTGAAACTGGTTACACTCCAAATATCGACCGCGCAATCGTAACTCGCCAATAAGTCTTTTGCGGAAAGTGCCTGCTGCATTAAGCTGCCACTCGCAAGGAGATGAACTTTGCGCAGCGAATCAACATCGCTTTTGACCAGCCGATACATCCCTCGAGTAATTTGCTCTTCAATCGTCCATGGTGGATTCGCTGACGACGGTAGGGCAGGCATTGGATGATTTTCGTTGTACAACGTGATGTAGTAAAAAATCTTCTCGCCGTCTAAATACATGCGCTTAATCCCGTCACGAATAATGATCGCGAGCTCGTAGGCAAAGGCCGGATCGTAGCTTTTAAGATTCGGCACGGTGCCGGCAACAATTTGTGAATGACCATCTTGGTGTTGCAAGCCTTCACCATTTAAGGTCGTTCGCCCGGCGGTGCCGCCAAGCAAAAAACCCCGCGCCATCATGTCACCGCACGCCCAAATCATGTCGCCAACCCGCTGAAACCCGAATATCGAATAAAACAGATAAAACGGAATCGTTGGCACCCCATGCACGGCATAAGCGGTGCCGGCGGCTAAAAACGACGCCATGGCGCCCGTTTCGCAAATACCTTCTTGCAATAGCTGGCCATTCTTGGCCTCGGTGTAACTGAGCAAAGATTCGGCATCTACCGGTGTGTAGTTTTGTCCGTCTGGTGAATAAATGCCGGCAACGCGGAAGAGGGCGTCCATACCAAAGGTGCGCGCTTCATCGGGTACGATTGGGACCACGTATTTACCGATTTCTTTGTGCTTCATGAGTTTGGCAAGCAGTCGAACTGCCGCCGTCGTCGTGGAATAACTCCGCTCGCCGGAGTCGGCCAAAAGATCTTTGAAATCTTCGACATTCGGTGGTGTGAGGGTGGGGCAATCGACTTCTCGCCGTGGCAGAAAACCGCCAAGTTCGGCACGCCGCAATTTGAGGTAGGTAATTTCTTCGCTATCGTCCGGCGGGCGGTAAAAAGCCGCCGCGGCTAAAGCCTCGTCATCAACTGGAATACCAAAAGCGCGGCCGCAGCTAATGCGTTCTTCGGCGTTCAGGTTCTTTTTCTGATGGACCGTATTGCTGCCCTGGACGGAAGTCATGCCGTCGCCTTTGACCGTCTTCACCAGTATGACCGTCGGTTTGTCCGTCGATTGCCTCGCTTCGGCGTAGGCCGCATAGATTTTCTTTAAGTCCTGGCCACCCCGCTTAATGGCTTGAATCTCTTCATCGGTCAGCGAATTCATCATTTTTTCGAGCGCCGGATCATTATCTACCCACAACTCGCGTTGCCGATTGCCTGGTGACACCGAATAGTATTGATAGTCGCCATCGACTGCGGCTTCCATCCGGCGTTTTAGCGTGCCGTCGTGATCTCTGGCCAACAGACCGTCCCAACCGGAGCCCCAAATCACTTTAATCACATGCCAATCGGCGCCGCGGAAACTGCGCTCCAACTCTTGAATAATTTTGCCATTGCCGCGCACCGGACCATCCAATCGTTGCAGGTTGCAGTTCACGACCAACACCAAGTTGTCGAGCT
>JBCCFA010000615.1:0-2245 GCA_039029975.1 Pseudomonadota bacterium | reverse complement strand
TGCGACTCGTCGATATACAGTGGAACATCAAATTTCTCCGGCTACGTACTATTCATCGAACAGAAGATGCACAATTTGTACCATCATAATAAGTAATTGATATTTTGAAGAATTTTTTTCGGAATTTATTACCACTGTAAATTTATTGGACACTCGGCAAAGTCAGATAGAACAGCTTAAGAGGTAGTAAGCTTTTGATTTTGCTTCGAAATGCCGGATTTCCGCGAGTTGTCAGAAATCTTTACTCTTTGGGCAGCGATAGCAGGAAAGTAAAGGACAGCCGATAAAATAATTAAGGAAATATGCGTTTTGTCGCGTTAGGTTTGCGTGATTTCCTTGCTAACCAGCCGGCGCAGGTCATTATAGCGCTCGTGGCAGCACTAATCTCCGCGTTAATTGTTGCTAATCACCTTCCGCATCTGCCAATTCTTTCAAACGTGTCCGCATGGTAATGCCGGCCTTATCGGTCGCAATATCCGCTTCGAAATAATCGGCGTCCCGATCAAACGCTTGAATCTTCGCGATCTCTTCAAGCGCAAATTGATCTTCGGCAAAGGCAATACCGTTAGCCTTAATCATGAAAGCGCCCATTTCGTCGTTATCAATTTCAAAGTTGCGGCACTGTGCATACCAATAAAGGGTTTTGAATTGGCTTGCAGGCGTGATGAGCTGCAACACCTTAACCATGGGCAGCGGTTGTTGCTGGGCCTCTGAAATTTCCAAGTTTCTTAAGATACCGGTATTTAGGTGTAAACCCGGTGTTAGAAATTGTGAGCCGGATCGGCGCAGCGCTTGCTGGTTTTGCCAACCCAATGGTTTGGCGTAGATATCCGGTAGCACGCACTTCACTTCGCGCCAAACTTGAATGTCATTATCTTCAATAGACATCTCTACCGGCGCACGAGCGTACTCGGGTGTGCCAAATGAGCTCTCATGCAGGAAAGACAAATGAGAAAGGTCTAACAAATTTTCATGCAGATGCACGTAGTTGCTGTCGATTTCCAAATGGCCGACTTCCACTTTCCAATCTTTGTCTGCTAGCCACGGCATGGAGGGAAAAGCTTCGTCATCTGCTTCGGTGGCGTTGCCCCCCCACATCCAAACAAAATCCCCATATTCTTTAACGGCATAGGCCTTAACGGCGATACCGGTTGGTTTGCGTTCCTGCATGGGAATCGCGATACATTGGCCGCTGCAGTCATACTGCAAGCCGTGATAGCCACAGGTTAAGACGTCACCTTCTAGCTTGCCATTAACGAGTGGAAACGAGCGATGAGCGCAACGATTTTGTAGCGCAACTGGGTCGCCGTTTTCTTTACGAAACATAACGACGCTGGTGCCAAGTATGTCGCGCGCGATCGGTGAGCGGCTTACTTCGCTGCTGCGTGCAATGACGTACCAGCAGTTTTTAATAAGCGGGGTGTTTTGATCTGCTCGCCGACTGCCGGCGACCAATGCCCGCTTCTTACGTAATTCGAGTTCGGCATTACTAGACATGGATATCTCCCATCCCGAATACTAGAGGTTGAATCGCCCAACCGTGCAACCCACGGCGAAAATCGGTAATTCAGCAGTATAAAATTGCACTTCGCCGCCAGTGCCGGCCGTGGCGCCGGCGGCGATATAGGTTCTAATCTCGAAGCCGCCTTGTCCTGCCTGCGCATAAGTATCAAGGTCGTCGTAGTTTAAGAGCGCTTGTTTGTCGTGGCGCATTAAACGGTCAAGAAACTCGCGATCCCACGCCTCGTTAATTTTTCCGGAATCAGGCGTCGCTGGCCAGTGAGAGATGCCGCCGGTACCCACTACGGCGATTTTTTCGCTGACCGAATCACAAGCGCGCCTTAGTGCTTCGCCAAACGCCCAGGCTCGATGTAATGGTGTAAGCGGTGGTCCTTGGCAATTAATATTAACGGGAATCACCGGGAGGTCGTATTTCGGCGTTAGGAAATGCAGGGGCACCATCACGCCATGATCAAACTTCCATTCTTCGGCGTAGGCAACATCTACCGATTGCATCATTTGTGTGATTAAGCGAGTAGCGAGGTCGGCATTACCCGGAATGGTCGTGCGACTAATTTTTAACCAATCTGGATCTTCGATGGGGCCTTCATATTCATCACTAGTGCCAATGCAAAAAGCCGGCATATTATTCATGAAGAAATTGGCGAAATGTTCTGCGGCAATCACAATGAGTGCTTCGGCGCCGCTCGCGATAATTTCTTCACGTTGAACGGCTAAAGCTGCG
>JBCCFA010000614.1:0-2250 GCA_039029975.1 Pseudomonadota bacterium | reverse complement strand
TGGAAAGATTAGGTCGATGGTAGATCGTGGCATATTTTCTGCAATATTGTATTGTAAACACAATAAGATTATTTTGAAGGCCGCGCTGATACGGCTGTTTTGAGCTGCATACCTACATATGTCGTTGAAATATGTATATAGTTGGTATTTTAGCCCCTTGTCTTTCTAACGGCGGCCCTTTCAACTTTTTGAATTTTCTCGTCAGTCTAGTGAACGTTACGCGAGCCACACTATCCCTAGTTGTGTTTGATTTTTTAATGGACAAGGAGTTACGGTGGGAAAAAACATCGCGTTACCGCAACAGGTCTCGCGATGAAGAATTATGAGCAGCGAATCGATTTACGCCCTAAGCATTTACGCGCTCGCAATCATCGTCTGCGTACTTCCTTTTGCACCGGCGCTCGTTGAGTGGTTAAGAAAAACAGATGCCGATCCCTTGGTCGTGGTGCGCGAACAAGATGCGAACATAAGACATTTTGCGGGATCTTTCTTCGATCGCATTCAAAGCTTTTTCGCCGAACACCATATCGACCCGCGCTCACCGCCACCGCCATTTAACGCACCATTTGGCCAGTATGATGCAGCCTACTTTGTAGGCAACGAACAAAAACCTGAATTTGGCGGCGCAGAAAAGCGAAATCGGGTGATACGCAGCGTGCTAATTTCTACCGACGACTTACTGCTGGAAGGTGGCTACGTCTTCGAGCAGGAAATTTATTGCGGCCGCCAGTTGTACGCCGGTTCAAATAATACCTATCGCGCAGTTTATGCTGGTACCGATTTAATTTTAGGGCCGAACAGCACTGTAGCTCGCTGGCTGCATTCGCAAGGACACGTTTACATTGGCGAAGCGAGTCGCGCGCTGGGGCGGATTTCGAGTGCCTCGTCGATAACCTTAGCCAAGGATGTGATCTTCGAACGTTTGAATGCAACGGTGATTAGGTTCGAATCTGATACGTTTATTAACGTTTCCGACACCATGCTGAGCACCTCCGAACCGATGCCCCAAGCACCACCAGGGGGTGTAAAAATCGACGAAAACACGCTACTTTTCACCGGGAATACCCACATACCGGCAGGTAGCACCGTGGATAAAAACGTCATTTCAAAGGGGGACCTATTACTCGGCGCCGAGTGTGCTATTTCTGGTAACCTAAAGAGCTACGGAAGGCTCACAGTCGGTCGCGAATCCGTTGTACACGGGAGCCTTATCTGTGAACGAAATATTAGCGTAGAACGATCATGCAAAATATTGGGACCTATTGTGTCCGAAACACAGATTCACATTGGTCCAGGATGCGTGATTGGTCTGCCAGAGTCACCAACAAGCGTCACGGCGCCTGAAATCAATATTGCCATTGGCAGCGAACTTTCAGGCACCTTATGGGCTTCAAAAGAAGGCAAAGTCATCTCTGTAGATCAAAACGATGAGTCAGGCACACAAACAATCTCGGTATCAGGTCGAGCGACGAGCAAACCTCCCCACTAGCCGCTTACGGTGTTCCGTTAATGCACTGCTATTGTCGCTGCTTGTGAACGGCATTGCTTGGTCGACTGCGCTCGCCGTTGAAATAGATTGGATTGGTGGCGACGGCGCCTGGGAAGACGGTAGCAACTGGCCTGGCGCGGTATTCCCAACCGCAGATGACTTTGTGACCTTGCCCGTTGGGGTTAGCGTCACTTCTTCCGGTAACACTAACATCGCCGAAGAGTTATTAAGCCGCGGTAACCTCGACATTGACGATGGCCTCTTTACAGTCATTGGGACCATCGACGCGTTTGAACAGTTTGTTGTTAGACCGAATGCAGCGGTAGCAGCGGGCCGCATCTTCATTCAGGCTAATGGGGTTTTTGATATCAATCAAGATGCCACGGTTAACGTCGTTGAAGGCGTATTCAGCAGCGGCTTAGTCGACATACACGACGCTGGCTTGGTGAACGCCGAAAGCTTTGATAATTTTAATGCTTGGAAAGTTCGTGCTGGTGGTTCCGCTGTTGCAAACAGCATGATCAATCACGGTGGCGCGCTACTCGAAGTCTTTGATGCCACGAGCCTACTTGATCTCAATGGTAATTTGACGAATGCCGGCGAACTCGAGATCAAGGCGAACGGCAGCGCCGACATCGACAGCATCGATAACAATAATCGAATTGAAATCGTTAGCGGCGGCAGTCTCAGCGGCAACAGCGTTGAAAATTTCAACACGTTTAGAGTAGTCGACAACACAAGCAGTTGGTCGGCTTCGAATG
>JBCCFA010000613.1:0-2253 GCA_039029975.1 Pseudomonadota bacterium | reverse complement strand
TCCGACACAGGAGCCAATATTTCCACCTGAACTCATGGTACGTGCTGTACTTCACTTCAATCTTCCTTGAATCCTGCTGCTTTGCCCATTGATACATTATTCTCTGTCAGTTTCGCACAAATGCCGTGCCCCATTGATAACGGCCTTGTTGGACCAATAAAAACCATACGCAAATATGACGACGTCGTGACCGCACCCTTACACGGCTTTGAAGATGCAGACGACTACTACGAACAATCAAGCTGCCGGCAATATTTATCCACGATTAGGATCCCAACATTAATTATTCACAGTACTGACGACCCGCTAGTGCCCGCCAGCGCAATCCCGTCGCAGCAAGAGCTTGCCGACTCGGTTGACATGGAATGCTATCGCCGCGGTGGGCACGTTGCTTTCATCTCTGGTGGTTTCCCATTGCGACCGCGTTATTGGTTAGACGAACGAATAGCGGACTTTCTCGCGAGTTAGATCATGTTCCTCGCACGGGTTGAGGCTGCGACTAGCGACACCGATCAGCGCCATGGTAAGGTATCGTAAATACCCTTGAAGGATTCGATCTCAACAAAATGTTGCCTTCTAACCGAGCTATTTTTGGCCTATGTGCTGTGACCGCTATCGCCCTACTCGGCTATGGCTATTACCTGCAATTTTACGAACACCTCGACCCTTGCCCCATGTGCATATTCCAGCGCATTTGTTATTTCTTTCTCGCCATTGTTGCTGCTGCAGCGGCTATCCATCATGCGCGAGGAATAGGCCATCGGGTGTACAGCACCCTTTGTCTTTTGGTTGCTGGGCTCGGTGCCGGCATTGCTGGTCGGCAAACTTGGTTACAACATCTACCCCCCGATAAGGTGCCCGAATGCGGGCCGGGACTCGATTTCATGCTGGAGATGTATCCGCTCGGGGAAACCATCATGAAAACCCTCCGCGGGTCGGGAGATTGTGCGGTGGTGGACTGGCAATTCCTAACGCTTTCGATTGCGGAATGGTCGTTAGTTTGTTTTTGCGGTTTTGTGATAGTTTCCCTTGTGTTGCTGTGCAGAAAAACCAAGGTAAACACGCCGGGGAACTAAGCGTTGTTCATCAATGTCAACAAGTTATTCTTTAACTCGAATTGGGTGCGCGTACCCTATACTTAAATAATAACCGCGTTTCCTAGAATTTCGGAGGAAGTTGAGTCATGTACCGTTCACTGATTAAACAATTGCTCACCACAATTTGCGCTGTGTTTTGGTTGTTGCCAACGCACGCTTATGAACAAAACGCGCTGCAGGCGAAGCAAACCAATGATGCAAAACTCAGCGGATACACGCTGCGCGGATTAACGCATGTGTTCGTAGAGGTCGACGGTATCCATCGCGATTTTGCCAAATACGGTTTAGAGGCAAGTACGTTAAAAGCGCAGGTTGAATCTGAACTTTCTCGACACGGGATTGTAATCGTAGATCGAAACGCACTGCTAAATTCGCCAGACGTTGCCCGACTCCGCGTGAAAATTAACGCCAACGAAAATCAGTATCGATTTTTTCACTACGGTGTAAAGCTTGAACTCGCGCAGAAAATACCGCTAAGCAAAGCCGGCGGTTTTATTGCTGAAACGACTTGGACCAGCGGGCAAACTGGCGTGATCATGCCAATGGATTTACGTCGTTTAGGCGCTTACGCGAACGACCTGGTGACGATATTCTTAAAAGATTACCGCGCGCAAAACCCGAAAGTAGCGACCCTGAGATAAGCTCGACCCAGGGTTTGACCGATCATCTGAAGCGAAGCCAACCGGCGTTCGCGCGACTGCGACTCACAACCGCAACTAACCAGCGCTAGCGCTGAAATTGAGTTCCGCTTGCCCGTGCTGCTCGGTGGCATCGACAGCGGCCAAGGTGGTCATATTAATTACCCGACGCACGGTGGCTGCGGGTGTTAATATGTGCGCACCCGGACGCAGCCCCAGGGCAATCGGCCCGACCGTCACACCATCATTCAACACCTTCAGCAAATTGACGGTGATGTTCGCCGCATCAACAGAAGGCATTACCAACACATTGGCTTGCCCCTGAAGCGTTGAACCATCAATTAAAGCTTCGCGGATCGCAGGGACCAACGCGACGTCTGAACGCATTTCGCCGTCTATGCAAAGATCCGGTGCGCGTCGCCGAATGATTTGTAAGGCGTCACGCATCATGCTCGCGCTGTCCCAGTCACTGTCCCCGAAATTAGAATGTGATAGCAGGGCCACTCGCGGCGTTAGCC
>JBCCFA010000612.1:0-2258 GCA_039029975.1 Pseudomonadota bacterium | reverse complement strand
TATCTTGTAATCACTCAACTAATGGTTTTGGAAGAGAAGAAACTTCACAATTTGGTATCTGATCTTTATGTGTAAGCATCCATTCTAACAATACTGATCTAATTTCAGGATTTTCTTTTTCAATTACTTTACCAACATGATTAATAATGTCGCGTAAACCATTATGGCCGCCATGCCCGCCCCCTTTCTTCAAACGCAGTGTGCCGGCCGGCAAATCAAGTTCGTCATGCACAACTAGAATAGCCGGGGCTTCGATGCGGTAATAGTTAGCACAAGCGCCAACGCAATTACCGCTTAAGTTCATAAACGTTGTCGGCTTGGCGAGATAAAACCGATTACGACCAAGCTGCGCGCTAGCAATATCGCCATTGAGCTTTGCTTGATGCCTGTACGGCGCATCATATTTCCGCGACAAGGCATCTAAAAACCAAAACCCGACGTTATGTCGGGTTCGGTCGTATTTATCGCCTGGATTACCGAGGCCAACCACCAGCGCTATCGGTTCCGACATGCGCTAGCGCCTAACTCACGCAGAGGGATCTGTTGCGGCGGACCGCTTATTCATCGTCACCGCCGTCGTCACCCGCCGCAGCTTCATCGCCAGCGTCGGCTTCGGCCTCCGGCGCTTCGTCTGTGGGCTCAGCTTCAACGCGTGGCGCCTGCACTGAGACAACCGATTGCGCCGGATCGCCGCCATGCAACAGCGCCGCAATCTGAACGCCTTCCGGCACTTTCAGATCCGAAAGATGTAGTGCATCACCAACTTCTAACGCGAGCACGTCAACTTCAATATATTCGGGCAAATCTTTTGGTAGACAGGAAATTTCAAGCTCGGTCATGAGGTGCGAAATGATACCGCCACCGGTTTTAACGCCCGCACACTGTTCTTCGTTGACGAAGTGCAGCGGCACACGCATTGAAAGCGCTTTGTTTTCATCAATGCGTTGAAAATCAACATGCATGATGGTCGGTTTAAACGCGTGGCGTTGCATATCTCGCAACACGACGCGATGCGACTGACCGTCGACATTGAGCTGCAAAATGTGTGAATAAAACGCTTCATGTTGGGCATGGTGAAACAAGTCGTTATGCTCTAACTGCAAATTGACCGGATCACCGCCCCCACCATAAACAACGGCTGGGACCAAACCCGCGCGACGGAGGCGGCGGCTCGCACCCTTCCCCTGCACCTCGCGCAAGTTCGCATTAATTTCAAATACTTCCACTGAACATCTCCTAAGTTAAAAAAACATCACAGGTTCGCGACCAAACGCTGTGATGGGTTAAAAAAATCGATTTTCTTTGAGCTCCTAGTCAACAAACATTGAGCTCAAGGACTGGCCAGAACTAATTCGATTGATGCTTTCACCAATTAGCCCGGCCACTGATAATTGGCGAATTCTCTCGCAGGCTCGCGCGTCATCAGATAACGGAATGGTGTCTGTAACGACCAATTCATCCAGCGATGAATCCGAAATTCGCTCTACCGCGGGCCCAGACAATACCGGGTGGGTACAGTACGCAACAACATGCTTGGCGCCGTTTGTTTTCAGTGCGTCTGCGGCTTGGCATAAGGTACCTGCCGTGTCTACCATGTCATCAACGAGCACACAGCTGCGGCCGTCCACATCACCAATAATATTCATGACTTGGGCTTCATTCGCACGCGGACGACGTTTATCGATAATCGCTAAATCGGCATTGTCCAATCGTCGCGCCACGGCTCTTGCCCTGACCACGCCACCAACATCGGGCGACACGACCATTAAATCCGGATAACCGTGTTTCCATATCGCACCAAGCAAAACCGGTGACGCGTAGATATTATCCATCGGCATATCAAAAAAGCCCTGGATTTGATCGGCATGTAGATCGACCGTTAGCACCCGATCGGTACCAACGCTAGATATCATGTTGGCGACAACTTTGGCCGTAATCGGCACACGCGCGGAGCGGGGGCGTCTGTCTTGGCGCGCATAGCCAAGGTAGGGAACCACAGCCGTAATGGAGGCTGCCGACGCCCTTCTAAGCGCGTCAATTAATACCAGTAACTCGATTAGGCTGTCGTTAGTCGGTTGGCAAACCGACTGAATCACAAATATCTCGCGCGCGCGAACATTTTCGGCAATTTCTACCATGACCTCGCCGTCGCTGAATCGATCGACGACAGCCTTTCCCAGCGGAATTTGTAGATGTGTCGCAATCGCTTTAGCAAGCGTGGGATTCGAATTCCCGGCAAACAACATCATGGGCGCGTC
>JBCCFA010000611.1:0-2265 GCA_039029975.1 Pseudomonadota bacterium | reverse complement strand
TGGAACCGAAACCCAGCGGCAGTCCAACCCAAAAGCTGAACGAAGTTGGATTGGCAAGACTATGTTTTTATTCGAAAGATATATGGGCGGATCACGCCGAACTAAAAGCCGACGGCGTTGAAATATTATCGGAGCCGACGAGATTGGAGTTCGCCAACGGCAGCAGCGCGTTTGCGTTTTGCTTTCGTGATCCTGACGGGACGTTGCTAGAGCTTATCGGCTTTGAAAACTAACGCCTTTCAGCTAAAGCCTACGCGGCCTCGCCCATGCGCCAGCTGCGTAATTCCGGCATAACCTCCGCGGCAAAACGCTTTATGCTTTGCTGCACTTCTTCGAAAGTGGCTCCTGAATGGCTGAAAATCAAAATCGGCTCGAAGTCTCCGATAATACGGCGACGTTCCTCGTATTTTTCCAGGATTTGTTGGGGTGTACCGCACACATTCGACGCAACAAACGCATCGACCATTGCATCGTAGCCGACGGCCTCGCGTGCAGCACCGATACCACTATAAGCACTATAACTTTTCGAATTTGCTAGGTGTTCACCAAAAATCTCGTAATGCTCCGCAAAACTTCCAAAGTAGGTTCCCACTAGTTCATGCGCTCGTTCAACATCATCACTGCAGAAAGTGAGATCGACCGTAGCGATCGGTGGCGCTTCTGAATCGTGGTGCGTTTTGTAAAGCCTACGGTATTCTTGAATGCTTGGTAGTACGTCAGGCCAAGGTTTATATGCAAAAATACCCTGCGCGGCACCAACTTGGGCGCAGACAGGCACGGTGTCTGGACTCATTGCTACCATATACTTACGTTTCGCAAAACTACCACGCGGTCCTGGGCGTATCGTTGTTCGGGGTTGCGGATAGTATTTCCCCTCGCCTTCCATGACGCCGGTTTCCACCGCGTCGCAGATCATCAGCGCTGCTTCATCAAATCGTTCTCTGGACTCTTCAAGATCTTGGCGAAAACCCGTGTACTCTCGCTTGGCTAAGCCACGCGCCATTCCAAGCAACGCTCGGCCATCTGAAATATGATCTAGTAAAATTGCTTTTTCTGCGACTCGTAACGGGTCATTCCAAGGCAGTATCGCACCCATGGTTGCCAGACCAATTCGTTTGGTTTGTCCGGCTAAATAACTTAGATATTGAAAATTATCGGGTGACATCGAGTAAGAGTTGAAGTGATGTTCAACGCAGAAAAAATTGTCGAAACCTAGCGGCTCCGCCATGAGATTGATTGCGTGTTCTTGTTTAAAGAACGCCGCGTCATCTAAACCATCCGCATAGTTGTTCCAAAACGTCAAAAAGCCTACTTGCATGATTTATCCCTTTCTTTATTGAGCTGGTCGATTGGAATTCACACGTTGAAACGCCGGGTAATAATACCTCCTGCGAGATATTAGTAATAGTATGATGTTTCTCGAATCGGTCATGATTTTGCCAACAGATTTAAGCGATCGGTAGAAAAGATGATTTTTGGGGCCAGATTGTTCTAACAGGTAATTGGGTAGAGCTGGGCATAGATTTTAATGATAAACGTGCCGGTGTTGTCGGCACGGGTTCTACTGTTATTCATTCCATCTTAGCTATCGCAGACCCCTTTTACGACCTTACGCAATCACGATGGGATTACCAGGTGAACTCGTCGCGCCTTTAATAGGCAATGGACTAAAGAAAAACGAGCCGGTGTAAACTTTATCATCAACGAGCTCATCAAGATTCAGATTTTCAAACAAGTAAACGCCGTGCTTGGTCAACGACGACTGATGAACCGGATTGGACAAAAGAAAACCTCGTGTTCGACAACTTGCGATCGAGCAAGTTGGACGGCCGAAGGCCGCCCCGCAGTGTTTCGGAAAAAGAATCTTCTTTTTCCGAAACTATCCTTCTCACCGCAACCACTTAGTTTTCCCGCGAATATTATCGTGCGCGCTTTGAGCACTGATCTTGATACAATCAATTAACGCACACTAGAGGTTTTTGAGATGACGGGCTCTTTGTCTGATTACGATCGGCAATTGCTAGGGCGGATCGACGATGTAGTTAGTGCATTGAAGAAGGCCAGCCCGCAATGTGACTTAAGCCATGAACCGCCTAGAGACGTATGGCAGGCTTATGTCGCCGCAGGCCTGAAAGGCTTACTCGTCTCGCAAGACCAAGGCGGATGCGCCGCGAGCGCCGCGGTGATGGTGCGCATGTCTGAAGCATTAGGTGCGATTGATCCGATTGCCACATTAACTTTTTTGCCGCAAGAATATTGTATTGC
>JBCCFA010000610.1:0-2274 GCA_039029975.1 Pseudomonadota bacterium | reverse complement strand
TAAATCTGCCGATTGTGATTTAGTCTGCATGACTAAAGAAGTACTTGCCCAAGAAACGGAATCGCCATGGATCTTTTAGCGGCGCGAGGAGAAATTTATGAAGCAGGGAGTTCGAAGCCGCGTGCCGGCAGCTTCAGTTCCGCGAATGCGATTGGTGAAGATCTGTGAATGAGAATTTTTTTGGCCAATAAAGTTACTACGGGACGTGCTCCACCCAATCGGTCATACGTGATTTGAGCCGTATCAGCGCGGCAGCATGAATTTGGCATACCCGAGATTCGCTCACGCCAAGTACTTCGCCAGTTTCGCGCAAATTGAGCTCTTCCTTGTAGTACAAGGACATAACCAAACGCTCCCGTTCCGGCAGTCCAGCAATGGCTTTTGCTAGCGCTTGCTTAAATAAATCTTGTTCAACTTCTACCGTCGGTTCCGGGATATTGGCAGTTAAGCCTTGGGACATGCCTTCGTCTTTCGTAGGCAGATCTTCGAAACTAAAAACGCGGTAACTACTGGCGTCTTGAAGGGTGTGATAGTACTCCTCCAAGGTCATATCAAGGCGTTCTGCGACTTCTGCGTCACGCGCGTCGCGCCCGTGTTCTGCCTCTAATTCGGCGACTGCTTTGGCTATTTCTCTCACTTTGCGATGTAAAGATCGAGGTGCCCAATCGCCCTTGCGGATTTCGTCTAACATCGAGCCACGCACCCTAATACCCGCGTAGGTCTCAAAGCTTGCGCCTTGCGATGCATCGTAATTTTTTGCTGCTTCGAGCAAACCGATCATACCCGACTGGATCAGATCTTCGACCTGGACAGAAGGCGGTAACTTGCTCATTAAATGGTACGCAATACGTTTTACCAACGGCGCATAGGTATCAACGAGTTCGCGTTCTGATAACGGGTCTAAACCAGTTTTTTTTGCTGTTTCTTGATACTTCGCTACTTGGGTCATGCTTCTTGCCGCCTCCCCCACGAGTCAGTTTCGATCATTGATTCCAAAAAGAACTCGAGCTTGCCGCTTGCTTTTGATGGTATCGGCCAAGTATCGACTGCTTTAGCTATTTTTTGAAGATCTTGCGCCGCTGCTGCACTAGGATTTGACGCAACAATCGCTTCACGTTTACGCCCGGAGACAGTAATTTGTCGATCGTATTTAACGTGGCCGGAAAGTTGCAGCGTGACATCTAAAAATCGGTCCGTTACACCAACTAAATTGTTGAATAGCAGTTTCGCTTCGGCTTCATCGTTTACTTGATTAACCAGAATGCGAAAGCGGTCACGGCCAAATTGTTGATGTAATACTTTAATCGTGGCGTAAGCATCAGTAATCGAAGCCGGCTCGTTGCAAGTCACTACGAGGATTTCCTGTGCGGCTTCGCAAAACTGCATCGCATTGGTCGCGATACCCGCCGCAGTGTCAATAACCAGTACATCTGTTAGTTCATCTAGACTATTGAATGCCGTCATTAATCCGGCGCGCTCTCGATCGGCAAGCTCAACCATGCGCTGAACGCCCGACGCCGCGGGTACAAGCTTAATGCCGCAAGGGCCGTCTAATAAAATATCCTCGAGAGCGCATTTTTCGTCCAGCACATCGGCGAGCGTTAATTTCGGGGCAAGCCCCAGCAACACATCTGCATTAGCAAGTCCAAGATCTGCGTCTAACAACGTAACGCGATGCCCCAATTGCGCGAGCGCCACTGAAAGATTAATCGACACCATCGTTTTACCGACGCCACCCTTACCGCTAGTCACGGCGATGACCCGCGTGGGCCGAGGAAGACTATTCGGAATTACAGTCGCCATAAAGCATCACCCCCTAGAAATACTCGCGAACGCGCTTTCAATTGCCAAGCTATTCGCTGGCGTACTAGCCAGCGCTCCCATCGCAACAGCTTGGGCGACTAATTGATCTGCATTGGCCGGTTCCAGATCATTGGGAACCGCTTGCCCGGCGCTAACGTAAGCGAGCGGAATTTTCGCGCGAACTAACGCTGAAATTGCACCGCCAAGCTGAGCGGCTTCATCTAATTTAGTCATCAGGCATCCTGTTATATCGATATCGGCGTTGAGTGAGAGGACTTTATTTAAAGCTGGATAGTCCGTAGCCGCGCTGATCGCCAAATAAATATCGACGTCACCAAAACGCGCTAAGGTTTCACGAAAGCGAATATCCTCAGGTGCGAACCCTGCCGTATCGATAATCGATAATTCGTTTTCGCCTGCCGTATTTTTGCGTAACAAATAGTCGCGCAGTTCGTTTTCGTTTTTTAATAG
>JBCCFA010000609.1:0-2293 GCA_039029975.1 Pseudomonadota bacterium | reverse complement strand
TGCTGTTAGCCACCGGCAATACGTCAGCCTATCGTGGCAAGGCTAACTTTGCTGGTTTTGCGCCAACGAAAGCGGCGCAAAGAATCTTACTTGAAAGCATCGCGAGACACTCCGGACCCAAGGGTATTCATGCAGCCTATATCGCCATCGACGCGGTAATCGACGTACCTTGGACACGTGAAGCGTTTAGCGATAAGCCGGATGAGTTTTTTTGTCAGCCAGACGATATTGCCCAAGTGTGCCTCGACGTGGCTAATCAACCAAAAACCGCATGGTCATCAGACATTGTGATTAGGCCTTACTGTGAGAATTGGTAACAACCAATTTGCAGCCGGCTATAAATCCATCGGCAAGCCTAAATGCTCGCGGTAAATAAACTCGCGGTGCGACATTAAGCGTGGCGTCGCCGCGGCGGCAACGCCCGAATCAGTATTGAGATACATCGGCCGGAAGTCTTCAAGCATCGGACACTCGGGCGCGGGCAGCGGCTCTATTAAATGCGAGAAGCCAGCCCAATAGATATCCAGCGCCGAAGGTTTATCGCCGATGAAATAACGGCTGCCCCGTTTTTCTTGTTCGGCAAGACAACTATCCAATGAATTGAGTATTTCAATGACGCGAGCCGGTGCGGCTTCCGCGGCAGCAGGCGAATAGCCATATTTAGCGCCAAAGCCTTCAAAAAACGCGCGGGATTCCTCAGGTAGTCCCGGTGTATTCAGCCCACCGTGGACCAGCATCAACCGGCGACACCACCCGAAACCGTTTGGCGTACAAATTTCGGAAAGCAGCCCGAACATGCGAATCCGATCGTCCGGATCTTCTGGAATGACTGACGGATTGGGCTGTATGCGCTCGGTGAGGAATATCTGATCGATCCAGGCCGATTTAGGAAATTCGTCGTCCCAAGCAATGACCGGCACAGAGGCCTGTGCCGTCCAAGCAATAAGATCACTCTGGTCAGCACCAATCTCATAGCGACCGCGACTATAATTAATACCCTTATAGTCCATCACCCCACGGATTCCCTCAGCCCAAGGTCCAGGAACACTTTCTGCAACGATTAGGCGCATGCCGTTAGCGTCTCTCGCCTCCGCTATTGATACGTACTCGGCCATTGTTGAATCCTATAAAATTTGTGATGGCGACTGATTATGCAGGAAGCGCTGCCAGATACCAACAGAGTTCCAGGTGAGCAGGATGAGCATAGGGAACACCTAAAATATTTCAACTGCGCAACATTTGGTTCCCATTGCACGTCAGCTACTGACACAACTTCGGGGACATCATCTGCAATCTAAATCGGTGCCCGCGGCGAATCCTCTGCACAAGCAGAAGCACCGACTGCCATAAGGATTGAAAAAAAAAGTACGTGATGTCCTCATCGCTCTCTTCCGTTTCTAGCGTGGCGCAGTATAACCTCCGCACTGCTGGAACGATGGAACCGTAATCTGATTCGCCGAAGTTTCTACCCGTGAAATTGGCGTTACCGTTCCCATGGTGGCTGAGGCGAAAAATGCGCCACCAAAAAATCTATCATCGCACGCACTTTTGGTGCGACGATCCTGCCGCTTGGATACACCGCCCAAATGGCAGATTCCGTGATAAATCCAAAATCGGCCAGCACTTCTACAAGTTTTCCGGAATTAAGACTTTCGCTTGCATTCCACAGGGACTTCATCCCAATGCCCATACCTTGCTCGATCATGAAACGCATCGCTTCGCCATCATTGACGACGAACGAGCGTGGCGGAGCGATTGACTGACCGCTCTCAAATCGCCACTGATTGCGGCCCGGAAAGACAACGCACTGATGATGCTTAAGCTCCTCAGGGCCAGATGGGACGCCATACTTTTTCACATATGCGGAAGAGGCAACGAGTAAGCGGCGATCAGTCGCTAACTTTCGTGCGACCAAAGAACTATCGGTTAGTGGCGCATTGCGAATAATTAAATCGTAGGCACCTTCAATAACATCGAGTACTTCATCAGAAAGCCGCAGGTCGAGGGTGACGTTTGGATACTGCACTTGGAACTCACCCATTAGCGGCATGATGTGCATGCGTCCAAATGAACCAGGCATAGTCATTCGTAATAAGCCTTGCGCATTTTCTCCGCGACCGCTCACGGTTCCGAGTCCTGCTTCCCAGGTCTCAATCATTTGTTGCACATAAGGTTGCAAAGCGGCGCCATCGGTGGTGAGCGACACTGCCCGAGTGGTGCGGTTAAACACGCGAAAGCCCACTGTTTCCTCAAATTTGGCCAACCGCGCGCTGGCGCTTGCGGCCGATAACGA
>JBCCFA010000608.1:0-2305 GCA_039029975.1 Pseudomonadota bacterium | reverse complement strand
TCTGAAACGGCTCTTTAGGAAAGCGAATTTCGTCCGCCTTTTTTACGATAGCTGCCGCATCCGCAGCCAGCGTAGGAAATACCCAAAACCCGAACAGAATGGAAACGACAAAATACCGCCAAATCACGTTCATTTTAAAAAGGTGCCCCATATTGATGTGTCCACATCGATCATTACAGTACGCTAAGAGTGTAATCAGTATCGCTTAATCCCACATGAATTTTTGTGCGTTCGAATAACGGCATAGGTGGGTGATTCGATTACACCGAGTTCAACGTGTGGTAAGCTTACCACTCTCGCGTCGCGAAATTACAAAATATTCGAAAAAATCGACCGAAACCAGTCCAATTCATACTATAATGATGGGTTATCGAGAAGTTCATTACTCTTGGGGTTTGTTGGGGAAATGGACAAAAACCAACGCACATGGGCCAACGATAATTCTAAAGCGCAATGTGCGACGGGGTCGCTGGTGTGGTTTCCTGGCAACTTCCGGCTGAACCGGGCTACCGAAACTTGGCAATAAACATTATTCGCTCTGAATGTTCCACTCGCTCCGCCTTGATGCGGTTCAGGGTAATCGCAGCGTGTGTGATCGCGGCGTCTTTCAGTGCGCTTGAAACGGCAATGGCAGAAACGCTCCCGGCCTTTTACGGCATCGCCGAAGAAGATTTCGCCAATCCGCAAATTCTACTGGCGGAATCGTCCGACGATTTATTCGGCGATGATGGCGGCGACGATGACTCATCCAGCGCAGACGATTTATTCGGCAGCGATACCGACAGCAGCGACCCAAATGTGATCGGGGGGATTCGTTTTTCAGGTTTCTGGCAAAACTCCCTGGCCTATACCTATCCCGATGACAGCCACTATTCGAAATTCTTGAACATTTTCAAGCTTCGGCTGAATGGGCGAATTTCGGAGCATATTACGTGGCAAGCTTCCGGTCGCCTCAACTACGACCCTGTTTTTGAGTTCGAGAACTTTTATCCAGATGAGGTAGAAGACGATCAGAAGCTGGACGGCTGGATTGACGAAACGTTTTTGGATATCAGCGTCGGGAACTTCGAATTTCGCCTCGGCCGCCAGAATATCGTTTGGGGAGAGATGGTTGGATTGTTTTTTGCCGACGTGGTCTCCGCGCTCGATCTGCGCCAATTCGTGCTTCCAGATTTCGAGATTATCAGAGTCCCTCAGTGGTCTGTTCGCGCGGAATATTTCAACGGTGGCTTTCATGGCGACGTTGTATTCATTCCTGTTGTAACAACCAACAACATCGGGGAAGTTGGTGCCGAGTATTTCCCGTTCCCTATAACCAATATCGGCGGCATCCCAGTCAGGTTCGCAGACGAGAACGAACCTGACGGTGACTTCGGTGAGGACTTCGGTTTTGGTGTGCGAGGTTCTTACTACAAGGACGGGTGGGACGTCTCTGCGTTCTACTACACGGCGCCCGATCGGGAAGCAGCGTTCGAACGCACGATCACACTTGGCGGCCCAGTGCCAGATATTCTGTTCCGCGCGCAGCACGAAAGAATCCACCAATTCGGTGCAACGATTGCAAAAGATCTTGGCGATTTCGTGATCAAATCGGAAGCCATTTTCACGAAAGACCGATTAGTCTCGGTGGTGGATGTCACCGATCTTGACGGACTCACGGAGACCGACGAGCTACGCTATGTGATTGGCGCTAACTGGAGCCTGGATAAACATACTTTCAACGCTCAGTTTTTCCAAACATGGTTTACTGAACCAGAAACCTCCATGTTCGTTGACGAAATAGAGACCGGTATCACGCTAAGAGCATCTACAACCTCATGGCATAAAGACGTTGAGCCAGAGGTCATCTTTATTCGAAGCCTCAACCGCAATGAATGGCTGCTTCAAGCAAAGGTTGACTGGCGGTTCCGACAAAACTGGCGAGCCACATTAGGCGCAGACATTGCGGAAGGTGATGAAACGAATTTCTTCGGACGTTACGACGACACCGATCGCGTCTACTATGAGCTTCGCTACAGTTTCTAAAAACGCTGCGAAAAAAATGAGCGCTTCAACGCTCACTCGCTTATCTGCGACCCTTGCTCAGTAACTAGTTCGTCTGGATATTGTATTTCTTTAGCAAGTGATAAACTGTCGGACGACTAACCCCCAGCATCTCGGCGGCTTTGCCAATCTGCCCGTCGTTAAAGGCTAGCGCCTTTTGAATCGCGTCTGCTTCCGAACGTTCACGAATTTCTTTCAATGTACTGAACTGATCTTCAGTCGCTTTATCGAGCTCCAAATCAGCCGGTTCCAGCAATTGGCC
>JBCCFA010000607.1:0-2332 GCA_039029975.1 Pseudomonadota bacterium | reverse complement strand
GCCTGGTGGACCACCGGTTACACCGGGTTCAACGTCTCTAGCTGATTACATCACCGGTCTTTATGGCGCCGTGGGAGTTTTGCTCGCTCTGCGAGTGTCTGAGCAAACTCGGAAGGGCCAGGTCATCGATGCCGCGTTATATGAATCGATATTTCGAGTCCTCGACGAACTCGCGCCGCTTTATGGCAAACATGGGATCGTGCGAGAGCCCGAGGGTGTGGGCACGCGAAATGCCTGTCCGCACGGCCATTTTGTCTGCGCCGATGGAAAATGGGTCGCGATCGCTTGTACGGCTGACAGAATCTGGCAGCGCATGGCAGAGAATGTACTAGATCGGCCTGAGTTAGCGCGATCGCATCCAACCACGCAATCGCGGATTGCCGATCGTGATCTGATTGAAGAGGCCGTTGAATCTTTTACGAAAACGCACGCCATGGCTGATGTTGTCCAGCTGTGTAACGACGGCGATGTACCTTGCGGCGCGATTAACTCGATTGAAGATATTTTTTCCGATCCACATTTCGAAGCTCGCGGTACCATAATCGATATTGTGCATGACGCAATTGGCGCCTTGTCTGTGCCAAACGTGTTGCCCCGTTTGTCTCTAACGCCAGGCAGCATCACAAATCTTGGACCGAACCTAGGCGATTGGAACGGCAAAAAACTCGCTGCCTTACTAGCCGACGACAACGAAATCCGTGGGCAATAACGCAAAGCAATAAGGTCACAAATGCAAACCGAATTTGAAACGATTAACCTCACCAAAACCGACGAGCATGTGTTGCTATTGACGCTTAACCGGCCCGCACGCGGCAACGCCATGAATACACAAATGGGATTGGATTTGCGCCAAGTATTCATGGATTTATACGTAGATAGTGGAGATATCCGTTGCCTGGTGGTAACGGGCGCGGGCGAGAAGATATTTTGCGCTGGCGGTGATCTTAAAGATCGTGACGGGATGACGAATGCCGAGTGGCAGTATCAACATGCAATATTCGAACAAATGTTTCGGGCACTAAGAGATTGTCCTATTCCGGTGATGGGTGCAATAAACGGGGCCGCCTATGCCGGTGGATGTGAATTCGCGTTGGGTTGCGATTTCCTTTATGCCGCAGAGCACGCAAAGTTTGCGATCACGGAGGTCACGATTGGCATTATGCCGGGTGCGGGCGGCACGATTAATTTGGCGGACGCCGTTGGTGAGCGTCGCGCGCGTGAAATAATTTACACTGGTGCGCCTTTCTCTGCACAGCAAGCCGAAGCATGGGGATTGGTGAATAAAGTCGTGGTGGCAGGTGCGCTCATGGACGAAGCGCTGGCTACCGCCAACCGAATTGCCAATAATGCGCCCCTATCCGTGAAGCAAGTTAAAAAGTCGATCAGCGTTTCACGCCAAATCGATAAACATAATGCTTACGCTTATGAACTAGAGGCGTACAACAGACTCGTGCCCACTGAAGATCGTTTGGAAGGGGTGCGCGCATTCAATGAGAAGCGGAAACCCAAATTTTCAGGCAAATAATATCGAGAAGCTGATGACAATGAACAATATAACGGGCAATCGAGATGTGTGGGTTCGCGAAGTTGGCACTCGCGATGGCTTACAAAGTATCCAGACGCAATTTTCCACCGCAGACAAATTGCACTGGATACGCCAGGAAGCGGCTGCCGGCATTCCTGAAATTGAAGTGGGTTCGTTTGTGCCACCGAAATTGCTCCCGCAAATGGCAGATACTGCGGACGTTGTTACTGCCGCGCTTGATATCGATAATCTCGTCGTCACCGCGTTAGTGCCGAATCTCAAAGGTGCGCAAGCCGGTATGGCAAGCGGTGCTCACCAACTGAGTTTCCCGCTATCTGTCTCGGAACAGCATTCGCAGGCGAATTTACGTAAGTCTGTCAGTGAAGCAATTCAAGACGTCGCTAACGTCATGCAACATCGCCGAGAAAATCCCGCGTATTCAACGGTAAAGGTTGGCGTTGGTTTGGCGACAGCGTTTGGCTGCACGATTGCCGGCGAGGTGCCGTTGGATGAGGTGCTCCAAGCTGCAGAGAAAATCATCGCACTGGGACCAGACGAAATCGCGGTCGCAGACACGGTGGGTTACGCAAACCCACGTCAGTGTCGTGAGATATTTACGCAAGTGTTAGCAATCGCAGGCAGAATTCCCGTTGCTGCGCATTTTCACGACACCCGCGGCTTGGGTCTAGCGAACGTAGATGCAGCGTTAGAAGTCGGCATTCGTCGCTTCGACTCGTCCTTAGGCGGTCTTGGCGGATGTCCTTACGCACCGGGCGCCAGTGGCAACGTTGTGACGGATGATTTGAT
>JBCCFA010000606.1:0-2338 GCA_039029975.1 Pseudomonadota bacterium | reverse complement strand
CTGCGCCTCACGCATTCGGTTTTCTCGCGTTTGGCGACTTTTAAAAACTTGCCACTCTTCACATAATCGCTCGCCTGTAAGCGCATCAAAGGCTTGCGCGAGGACCTTATCGTCGACTAGAGAATCTTGAATCATTTCAAACCCTCCAGGCGCAAATTTCAGTCCCGACGCATGCACGGGCGTATTTAAAATCGCAGACTTAATTCTGTCCCCGCCATCTACCACAACCCGTTGTGCGACCATGCCACTCATCGAATGACCGACGATATGAAAACGTTCCCACCCCATATTATCAGCGACGCCAATCGCGTCCGCAGCGGCCTCTTCGGGGGTGTAATCTCCTTCAATGTGCCGAGATCCGCCATAACCTCGAAGCTCGGTAAACGCAAAGGTGAAGCGCTTTGTGTCGAAAAAATTTCTGGCGAAATCCCAAGTATGCTTGCAACCGTAAAAATCGTGCATAACAACAACCCCCTCGGGCCCGTGACCAAACAACTCGTGTGCTAGTACCATTGAATGCTTTTTCTCAGTTGAAATAATTTGTACGGGATTTTATTCGGATTCGGAGACCATTGTGGTGACCACTTCGTACAAGTGTCGGCAAGATATCTCCGTATCGGCGAAATTAATTTCTTGCAATGAACCCGAATTCAATCCTGCTTGCGAGCCTTCGCTCGTTGATATGTCTTCACGAAATGCGTCGCGTAGAAGCGCGACTGATTGTTCTTGGCTAATTAAGGCGCTCGCGTTGGCAGCCGGAGGAAAAAACATCGTCGCCTCCCAACGTGTCGTCGTCGCATCTATCGGCCAGAATTCGTGGATGAAATAGAACCCTACCGATGTGTCTAGCAACCAATTAGGAAAAATCGCGTTGATGTCAAAAGAATAGAACTCATCTCCTTCCGGGTTCGCGCCGGGCAAAACTTTTGACAATCCGGCTTCACCTTGACTTAGGGATTCGCCGACACTCACTGCGAACTCCTCCGAGGGATGAATCTTGAAGTCCGGGTTAAAAGGTATTGTTAGCGAACGATTGCGTTCATACAGACGGACCGAGGAGGGTCGGCAGTGCGGATTTCGAGCGCCAGTGTAATACGTGTTTATGGTACCTGAATGGACGGTGGCGACATGGTAACCCTCTTGAAATGCATCTAAAAACAACTTCCAATTGGCTTTTAGAGTAGCACCCCAATTGCCCCGGGCTTCCATCTCTGAGAACGGGAATTCGGCCAGTTGCTCGCCAAGCTCGGCTAATTGTTCGACTAATGTTTCTCGCGGTTCTTCGTCAACGTTAATAAAAATAAACCCATTCCACACCTCGCAGTGCACAGCCTGCAGATTTAGCTTTGATTTATCTAAATTATGAAATTGAGACTCATCAGCGACGTGTCGATTCACGCCATGAGTGTCGTAGACCCAACCATGAAAATTACATGTGAAATATTTACAATTCCCAGCGCCCTGGGCGACGTTTGTTCCTCGGTGGCGACACACATTATAGAAAGCGCGTACGAGACCGTCGTTGCCACGAACAACAATGATGCTCGTATTTAGTATTTCGATCTTTTTTACGAAATAATCGCCGGCATTTGGAATTCTCTCTACGCGTCCCACCAGCAGCCACATTTTACGGAATATTTTCTCTCGTTCCTTCGCCAAAAATTCTTCAGAAACATAAGGTTCCGCAGGCACGGGTCCCGTACCAAGATCTGGGTACTTAACTGCATTGAGCTTTTTTACGCTATTTAGCGGACTGTCACCGTCAAAAGTCATCACTTACTCCCGGATTTAGCCTTAGGCAAGTACTGGTTTATTTTAGCCGGTCACACGATAACCGACGGCTGTTGCATAGATTTCGAAGCGGTTGTAATCAACGGCATTTGGGACATCGGGATTGTTGTAGTACTCAATTGCCGGTGCAACCTCCATAAACATTAACGCGAGTGCCATCAAGTCGGCTTGAGGTTGATTTAGCGAATTCAACGAACAGTTATCTAATTCAGCCGCGATTTCCTTAATTTTCGGGTGAAGCGCATCGTAGAATTCTTGCAATGCTAGCATTGGTTGTGAAACCCGAAACGCGTTCCTCTCTAACTCGCTATGGTGTACCCAATCAGGGACGAATATTTCTAGCGATGAGAAAGCTTCTGGTAACACGACGCAATGGGCTCCATAATTATTAATCGGGATTATATCGAGTTGGTCGAAACAGTGGAATGTAAACGCAATGCAACAAAAAAAAGCGCGTCTAGGACGCGCTCTTTCAAGTATTACAAACCGTTTAGCTACGAATTCAGCTGAACCTTTAAGGAAACGATGAGGCTTGCCAAGGCCATTT
>JBCCFA010000605.1:0-2364 GCA_039029975.1 Pseudomonadota bacterium | reverse complement strand
TCGTGAGCAAAGCAATTGCCGCCAGGGTTGCCACAAATGCTTCCTTTGCCAAACCAAACCCAAGCATAAATGGCACTAACAGCATTCCTGGGCCAATTGCCATGAACTCTATGCAAAAGGCCCGCGAGGAAGAAGAAGCGGAGGCGCCGCCTGAGCCCTCTGCAGAAGAAACCTTGCTGACCGAAATCCGAGATTTGTTGAAGAAATAAGTTTTAGAAGATCGTTTGATTAGGCGTAAGAAATCCGCGGCGACGCAGATTTCTTACGCCGAACGAAGATCCAATGCCCGTGGGCTACATCGGGTAGCCGACGGGCACTCCGTCCTCGACCCTTTCAATATATTCAGCCAATCCATAGCCGGACAACTCGCCCCATTGCCAGCGCGTAAAGCCTTCGGCGATTCGCGTTTCCAATTGAGTGCCATCGTCAAGGCGACGACGATTTCTGAGCGGCGCAAGTGTCTCAACGCGGCCCGATAGAACCGCGGTACGTTGAGTGGTCCGTAACGCCAAGGTCATTTGCTCAGGGTCTTTCAGTTCGGTCCAGCCTGTCAGTAAATCGGCATCAATAATTTCTTCAAACTGCCCATCGATGTTCATCACCCCAACGCGTCGCGTGGTGCCATCTCGATCTGTAATCTTCAGCAGCGTAAAGCCGTCACCATTGTCGAAATTCACAATAAAAAGTCGGTAAAAATTTATATTCGTCCAATAACGTGGCCCCCAAGAATGATCACGCCACCCGAAACCATCGACTTTTACCGTTTCGTCTCCAAGCTCGATCGACGCGGCGGTCCGCATGTGTTGGAAAAAATGCCCTAGAGAAAAGTCTCGGCCGTACATTGTTTTCTGCTGATCATCAACAGGTGCACCGCCATAAACTGGCGACAAACGCGTTAACCTACTTTCAATGCGCGCGTCGACTCGGGGTGCCTCAACAAACATCTGACGAGGGTTCCGCAGCATATTCAAATCGTCCAAAACGAAGACTTCGCCCTCGTAACTCATCGCGACCTCAGAAAAGCTATTCAGCACGGCGTAATGCATGCCGCCAGCAGAAAATTGCTCGTTGCTCGAAATTTTCGGCCGTTGGAACTGACATAGCAGCCGTCCGTCTGGCAGATACCCGCATAGCTGAAGTTCCGCATATCCTTCGTTTACGCGATTACCCAGACGCATCCAAAAGCCGGTGCGAGCTTGGTGATCGATACCGTTGACGTAGACACTTTCGTTAAAGTTCGAATCAGCCGTTGGAACATGTGAACGTTCATCCTCAGCATTCAAATGATATTTCGCCATTGATTTTTCTCTTCGAAGATGAGGGCTTAAACCCCGATTTTTGTAGATTTTATGGCATTTTTTGTTGAATTACTCGAAATCTACAGATTACTGGATCTCAAGTTTCGGCGATTTCGATCGCTAACCAGTTAACCAAAGAGAGCCAAAGGAAAATCTTAATGTTACAGAACGCCGAAATTGTGCCTGGCGCTCAGTCTTTTTCGAACATCCACAATTATTATGAACGGCTGGTTTTTGAAATCATGGCTGATAAGGATCTTGATATCAGCGAGGATACTTATGCCGACATCGCCTGTGTGGCCCTGAATCAACTTCCCACCGTCTACATACGCCATGAATTAGACATGATTGCCGCACACTCGCCGCGCGAACTCATGGCGTTTCGCCTTGAAGTTCACGATGCAGTCTCCGAGGCCATCGATTTCATCTTGCATAACGACCGACGCCGCAAACCGCGTAATTAGATCACGCCAAATTCGCGCCGCGCAACTCTAGCGTGGCGGGTAAGTCAGACGAACACCGACGCTCGACGCCTGTTGACGGCAAAACGCACACGCCCTACTCTCAAGCGCTGAACAAACTCTAGCGGGAGAGAGCCTCATGCGTTTTGGTTTAATGCAGGATTTTCGCAATCCAGTGAAATGGCGGCGACCGTTTCCTGAGTTCTACAGCGCGATCCTTGATCAAATAGCGACTAGCGAAGACCTCGGATACGACCATGTGTGGCTTACCGAGCACCATTTTACCGAAGACGGCTACAACCCCGCGCTACTGCCTACCGCTGCGGCGATTGCCACCAGAACGCAAAGAATTCGTATCGGTAGCTTTATCCTCTTACTTCCTTACCAACACCCGGCGAGGGCTGCTGAAGACGTTGCTTGCATTGATATCTTCTCCAATGGTCGCTTTGATTTTTGCATTGGTCAGGGGTACTCCTATCACGAGTGGAACGCTCTGTGTATGGACCGCAGTACCCGGGGCTCGAGTATGCGTGAGGGCATAGAGATTATCAAAAAGATTTTCACCGAAGATCGGGTTACGTTCGACGGGAAATACACTCAAATTA
>JBCCFA010000604.1:0-2366 GCA_039029975.1 Pseudomonadota bacterium | reverse complement strand
GTAGCCAAGCGTTGCCAGGTCTCGCGCTACCGTGAATGATGCCGGTCCGCCGCCGATACAAGCGACGCGTTTGCCGTTTTTTGTCGATACCTTTTGCGGTAAGCGTTCTCTTATATCACCCTTGTAGTCCGCCGCGACCCGTTTTAACCGGCAAATCGCCACCGGTTGTTCCTCTACCCGACCGCGCCGGCAGGCCGGTTCGCAAGGTCTGTCGCAAGTGCGTCCTAAGATTCCGGGGAATACATTTGATTGCCAGTTCACCATGTAGGCATCGGCGTACTGGCCAGCCGCGATCAGGCGAATATATTCAGGAACGGGTGTATGAGCAGGGCACGCCCACTGGCAGTCCACAACTTTGTGGAAGTAATTAGGATCATCAATATCAGTTCGATTCATTGAAGAATCGACGTTCGGGTTCGTCATCACCGTCTCCCGAAGGGTAGAAATTCTTCTTGGCTGCAATTGTAAGCAAGATGTGCTCGAGATGCCATGCATCAGTTGGCCCGATAAAGCGAAGTGATAATCGTTCTCGAATTTTTGCTCAGGAGGTTTTAGTTCTCGTTGGGTTTTCGATATTTCATCACTTGAATCGGCGGCGTTAGTGATCAAACAGCGAAAATTAAGGGGAGGGCCCTGCAGATGGCATCAAGGCAAATAGGCGGAACCGGTCGAGCAAAAGATCCGCCTACACGGTATCATGTGGGAATAACCGTAAAAAAACATCTTGGGAGATAGCGTCAATGAAAGCCGTGGTGGTGAATGAATTAAATAATTTTGGGGTGACTAACGTTGATATTGACCCGCCGAAGATAGGCGAAGTGCTGGTCAAAATGAAAGCGACCGGTATCTGTCATTCCGACTTATCTATTGCCAACGGCACCATCCCGAGCCCCTTGCCAGTTGTGCTTGGACACGAAGGTGCCGGTATTGTTGAGCAAGTTGGCGAGGGTGTTACCAACGTTAAACCCGGTGATCACGTTGCCATTTCTTTTATTCCCAGTTGCGGCGAATGTTTCCACTGCGTTCGGAGCGAACCCTACCTATGCGCAGTGGCGCCTCAGGACGGGAATTTATTTGACGGGACAACACGCGTTCACAAAGATGGTAGCGATGTCTTTGTCATGTCGTTTGTGGGCTTAATGGCGGAGTATGCGGTTGTGCCCGCAGCTTGCGTCATTGCAATTGATAAACAATATGATTTCAAAGCAGCGGCACTTGTGGGATGCGGGGTCAGTACTGGCGTTGGTGCGGCGATAAAAACGGCCGAAGTGGAACCTGGTTCAACCGTCGCCGTTTTCGGCTGCGGTGGTGTCGGTTTGAATACTATTCAAGGTTGCCGAATTGCTGGCGCGTCGCAAATTATTGCTGTTGATCTTTCACAAGAAAAAATGGAAATGGCGAAAGAATTTGGCGCCACCCACACAATTTCGCCAGGCGGCGATCCAATTAGAGAAATATTCGAATACACGAACGGCATTGGTGTAGATTACGCCTTCGAAGTGGTCGGTAACGGAAAACTCGTTGAGCAATGTGTTAAGGCGACTCGCAAGCATGGCACGGTAGTGATGGTTGGGGTCGGTCGTTTAGACGATAAATTTTCTGTGCGTGCGCCCATTCTCATTTTCACCGCAAAAACCATCAAGGGCTGCATGTACGGTTCAGTAAACTTTAAAACTGACTTTCCCATGTACCTAGATTTGTACCGGCAAGGAAAATTAGATTTAGATTCTCTTGTTAGCCAGACCTACACGCTGGATGAAGCAATGAAAGGCTTTGAAGATTTGGAATCCGGCGTGAACGCGCGTGGCGTTATTGTTCACCACTAAAATACCTATTGGTGTTGGATACTGAGGGATGTGATAGCGCGGGTAATCATGTAATCACTTATGGCTCAGGCGACTTCCGAATTATTGACTAGTTTGCGTAACGAGAGCGTGATTAACGAACAACCGGTAGTGGCCGTCGTTATCCCTTGTTACCGAGAGCGGCAACATATTCTTGGTGTTCTCGAAACAATCCCGTCCTCAGTAGCGAAAATCATTTGCGTAGATGATGGGTGCCCCGATGGGACCGGTGAGTTCATAAGCAGCGAAGCTAAAGACCCTCGCGTTGAAGTGGTTCGGAGTGATGTTAACGAAGGTGTTGGTGGCGCCACGATGCGTGGTTATCAGGCGGCCGCTAACTCCGGCGCCAACATCGTTGTCAAGATTGACGGCGACGGTCAAATGGATGCGGCCATGATCGATACATTGATTGAACCCGTGACAAATGGCAGTGCCGATTATGCCAAGGGAAATCGATTTTTCGATTTGGAGAAATTACAAACGATGCCGAAAGGGCGGTTGATCGGTAACGCGATATTGTCG
>JBCCFA010000603.1:0-2367 GCA_039029975.1 Pseudomonadota bacterium | reverse complement strand
GCCCGTTTTTTTCGTCGCTTAGGGAGCGTGAGCGGCCTCGGAGTGCGCAGTTTTTTTTATAAGCTCAAAAACATGGTAACTGCGCATCGGCTTCGCCAAATAATAACCTTGGCCATAATCGCACTTAATGCCGCTTAAACTTTCGAGTATCTCCGCAGTTTCGATACCTTCGGCGACCGTGTTAGCACCAATACCCTTGGCAAGTTCAACCATACTTTTCACTATGGAGAAGTATCGTTTTTCTTCCAATATTCGCTCAATGAACGATTTATCAATCTTGAGTTCGCGAGCCGGAAAGTCGCGAAGATACCGAATTGAGGTGTAGCCCATACCAAAATCATCAATAGAAATACCGACGCCGGCTTGCGCAATCTCCCGCAACACGTTCATGGCCCTTTCGAAATCAAGAAAGCTGGCTGTTTCAGTTATTTCAAGAATTAAGTCGTCGGGTTCAAGCTGATATTTGTGCAGTAAGTTCATCATGGCGTCTGAAAATTCTGCTCGCGTCACTGTTTGCGGCGAAATATTTACAGAAACGGGCATGATATTTCCCGAATCGTGCCAACGTCGCGCTTGACTTAACGCCTTGTCCATTGCAAGCATCGAAAAGGCGTAGCAATATTTACTCCGCTCTACGATGGGGATAAATCTAGCCGGCAAAATCTGCCCTAACGTTGGGTGTTGCCAACGCGCTAAGGCTTCCACACCAACAATCTTATTAGTTTCAAGACAAAATTTCGGCTGATAGACCAATTGCACTTGGTTCGATTCCACCAGGCCAGCAATCTCCAGCGACAATTTCGCATTCGCATGAATCTTTGTATCTTTCCCACTTGAATATACACGAAAGGGGATATTCAGTTGCTTTGACGAGTACATGGCTTCATCTGCGTGCCCAAGTATTTCCTTAGCTGTGTTACCGTGCTCCGGAAACATCACGATGCCTATGGAAGCTTTTATCGGCACCTTCTGCTGATCCAGCTTCATCGGGTTCGAAAACGCTTCCAATAGTTTATTCACGAAAGAAACTGCTGCGTGAACGCTATCAGAACCCGCTAAAATCACCGCAAATTCGTCCCCGCCAAGTCGCGAAATAGTATCCGCCGATCGACTTTGTGCGCACAAACGGTGGCCCACTTCTTTTAGCAGGTCGTCGCCTGCCTGGTGACCCAAGGTGTCATTCACCGACTTGAACATATCTAAGTCGATCATCAACACTGCGAACGATGTATTATCGCGCTTAGCATTGTTTATACGTTGTTCAAGACGGTCCATGAATAATCGACGATTTGGTAAGCCGGTTAATTCGTCGTGCGTACTTTGATGCAGTAGCTCTTTGCGGTGATTTTTTTCCGCGATCTCACTTTCTTTCAATGCTGTAACATCTTGGATATACCCACTCCAAAGATAGCTACCATCTTGTTGACGCTTCGGTACTGAAGCAATACCGCGCACCCAACGATACGAATCGTCTGGCTGTCGAACTCGATAATCAAAATTCCAAGGGATTCGGTTTTCGGCAGATGCTTGAATTGATTCGCCAACCTTTCTGACGTCCTCTGGGTGGATCACGCGGACGATAGGGGTAGCATCGTCTACGACTTTTTCAGGCGACACGAAATAAATATCGCGCATGCCTCTGCTGGCATAAGGAAAGCAATGCCGCCCATCAGGAAACTGCTGATACTGATAGACCACCCCGGGAACCAAACTCGTGATCGAACGCAGTCGATCGTGAGACTGTTCTATTTCTAAGCTTTGCTCTTTTTGTTTTGTGATATCGTAGTGAGTCCCAACTAAACGGATAGGTTTACCTTTTACATCCCGCTCGACAATAACTCCTCGATCGAGCACCCATATGAGTTCACCCTCCCTCGTCCGGACCCGACATTCGCATTCGTAAGAATCCGATTCACCTTTCAGATAAGCTTCCAGTGCCAGGTCGCTACGCGCAAGATCTTTCGGATGTGCATATTTGCGCCACGTTTCAATTCGGGGAGGGGTTAATGTGGGGTCGAATCCGAGCATGCGCGACCATTCGGGCGAAAAATAGGTTTCCCCCGTTTCGATATTCCAATCCCAAACCCCAACAGTCGCCTGTGATAATGCTTGCCTCCAGCGCATATCGTTTTCCCTGAGCGAGAGTTCTTTGAGTTTTTCTGCATTGATATCGTTATAGAACCCGAATATTTCTAACGGTGCCCCTTGTTCATCGACCTTCGTGATACAAGCCCTAGATCGGAACCAGCGATATTTTTCGTCTGCACAACGAAATCGAAATTCTTCCTCAAAGTACTTGGCCTTACCGCTGATGCACGCCTCGGCGGATGAATCAACCATCTGCTTGTGCTCTGGATGAATCTTGTC
>JBCCFA010000602.1:0-2372 GCA_039029975.1 Pseudomonadota bacterium | reverse complement strand
GCGTCGGAGTCACCAAATTTTTGCGCAATAATTGCGTCGTTACAGGCGTAGTAACCAATATAACCTGCGGCAAAATCTTGCGTGCCAAAGCTCTCATTAAAATGCATCGGCGTATCAAGTATTGATATTTTCAATGGCGCGCCATCTGCGTCGCTTGCCTGCTGTAGATGGCGAATATTCGCGCGGGTTACCTCGTAATCGAATGAATGTGTGTCATTATCTCGGCTAACCAGCACTTCACCGGGTCTCACAAAACGCGCGTAAAAATCGATGTGGCCGTCGGTGATATCCCGATTTTTTATGCCTTCTAGCCAGATTATTTTTCTTAATCCAAGAAGCCTCTTCAACTCGTGTTCGATCTCTTCTTGCTCACGTCCCGGATTGCGGTTCTTGTTGAGAATGCAGCTCTTAGTCATGATGGCCGTACCGTTCCCATCAACTTCAAAACACCCGCCCTCAAGCACGAGGTTCGCCTTAGCTAGTTCGGCGCCGGCGTATCGCGCAATGGTACTGGCCACCTTTTTATCATGACGATGAGTTTGTTTATTCCCCCAACCATTAAAATTAAAGTCGATCGCAACTACCGTATTTCCCGGTCCACGAACGAACGTCGGTCCGGTATCTCGTAGCCAGAGATCATCGGTCTTAACCACGTGTAGTTCGATTCGGTAGTTGCTGGAATCCAACTTCAGTAGCCGCGCGGCTTCGTCATAGTCACTTTGGCTTACTAACATAGAAACGGGTTCGTAATCTGCTACGGTATTTGCGATCAGCGCGAGATCGGCTTTGACGGCGGAAATTTGCCGGTCCGCCCAAATGTAGTCATTCGCGACAAAAGCCATCCAGGTCCGCCTATGCGGGTGACTTTCATCAGGCATGGAAAATGCCGATACGTCCATTATTTTATCTGCAAGAAGATCGGATAGTGGGGAAAAAAACCTAGCGCAAAAGCACTCGAATGCATAAAGGCTCTACGATTAAGCATTCGTGCAATGAATCAAAGCAGCGCTATATTGTCTGGCGCACGCCGACCACAAAAGAAATTAGAATGGTTTAAGGTTCAGCTTTCGACATGAAAAAGTTTATTATAAATACGCCAGCTGTTATCACTTTTAAGAAAAGATAAAGTATCCAAAAACGTCATTCCCAGATAGTCGTCTCGAACCTTTGCAACAGCGGTGCTGCCGGCGACTTCCACCGATAAAACATCTAACCGAATCGGCTCACCTTTTTCTTTCGCTGAGGGTTGCTGGCTGGCGACAAAATCGGCGAAATCGTCAACGGACATTTCATGCAACTTATTGTCTAAGTAGCCCGTTATTTTGGCATTCGGGTGAAATGCAGTGCGTGTCTTATCGGCGCTAGACTCATACATGCAATCAAAATAGATTTGGATAGTTTCGCGTATTTTTCGGTCGTCGCTCATTGTGGCTCTCCCAGCGTGGTGTGCGTATTCACGAAAGTATCGCTTATACAGGGCACAGTATCAAAAGGGAACAAACAGCTCGCGCTTCTAACGACATCACATCGCGTCCTTGAGGCGAATAACCAATACTTCTCCCTTTGCGACTTCGTCTTCGCCACTACGCACGAGGCAATCTACCCAAATTTTGCTCCTTTCGATGCTTCTAACTTGCGCCTCGAATTCGACGGGTCGACTGATAGCACAAGGCTTAAGTAAAGAGACGTTGATTTGCGCGGTTACGCAGCCTATTCGCGGGTTACTACCGATGCGTCGTCCTTCACTTTTGTACAGATAGGCGGCTGCAAGATTGCAGCTGTGACAATCGATCAAACCCGCAATTAAACCGCCGTAAACGATTTCAGTCGAACCTGCACAGTGGAATGATTGCGGTGTAAATTCTGCAACTGCGGTGTCGTCTCGCCAGTAGCTTTTGAGTTGCAATCCATGTGAATTGTTTGCCCCGCAGCCGTAACAATGTTCGATGGCACCTTGATCTTGAAAGGAAATTTGATCCATATGCGCTAATTTATTTAGTGTGAAGGGAAATATTTTTCAAACGTGTCACGAGTATCTTGTTTGATTACTGTTGAATCGGAATCAAGCGCGAATCTTCTACTGCGGCAGTTCTGTGGTACGCAAACTGTGCGTACTCCGCCGAGCTCGCCATGTCGATAAAGGTTTTGATGCTCGGGTACTCTACAAGCAAAACCTTGTCCCAATGCTCATCGGTCGGTCCAATGACGGAAGCTAGCGCCGGCCCTGAAAAGACAACCCTGGCGTCGAACTTTTCGATCAAAGGCACCGCTCTTTCGCTGTATCGTTGATAAGCTTCAGCGCCAGAGCAAGTTGCCTCGTTCGGATGGTTAGGGTAATCGGCAATGCCTTTAAAACGCAGCAAATTGAGCAT
>JBCCFA010000601.1:0-2373 GCA_039029975.1 Pseudomonadota bacterium | reverse complement strand
CTTCAAGGAAATTAAAAACGCGGATCTTACTCAATGGTTGCAAAAGGAGGATTACTTCTTCTTCAAGGAAAGAATTAACGATAAGGTAATCATTCTCACAGGCTGGAAGCCGTAGATAATCGGCTTTTTGGGCTGTTTTGCAGGTAATGACCAGATTTTCGTTACTTTAGACGATATCCAGAATGAGACTTTGGGCGCATTATTACCATTCCATTTTGTGCCGTAGGTTTTGCCTTTCGCTCTTTAACTCGCGCCGATCGAGGGTCCCAAGGGTCGAAAAAAATTACCGCAGGCACTGCGATGACCGACGTGCGCTCGAAAGTTATACTAGCTACCAGGCACTATCTCATAAAGGTATGTATCGATGGATTTCGAGTTCTTGCCGTGGCACTGGATTGTGTTGGGATTTATCCTCGCCATTATTGAAATATTTCTTGCCAGCTTTTTCATCCTGTGGTTTGGCGTGGCGGCAATCATCGTTGGCACAGTACTGTGGCTAATCCCGATATCCGTGCCAACACAAATAGTAAGCTGGGCCGTGCTCTCCGGTCTGCTGGCGGTTGCCTGGTTTAGGTACTTCAAACCTTTAGCAGTAGACCGAACAAAAGCCGGACTCTCGAAAGAGCAAATTGTTGGGGAAACTGGCCAAGTTGTTTCCGCCCCTAACGACGAGAAACGCGGCAAGATGAGATTCCCCGCGCCAGTGCTAGGTGATGATGAGTGGATGTTTATCTCAACGGATAATCTCAAAATCGGTGATAAAGTCGTAGTGAGCGATGTGTCAGGTAACACGCTCATTGTAAAGGCGTTCACTAACAACGAAGATTAAGCCAACCAAATAATCAAGGAACATGTGATGGAATCTGCAACGTTTATCAGCTTCGCATTTCTTGCCTTCGTCATCTTTACCGCTTACAAAGGCGTGCGACAGGTGCCACAAGGATTTAAATTTGTCGTTCAACGCTTGGGAAAGTTTCATGCGTCACTTAATCCAGGGTTGAACTTCATCATTCCTTACATTGACGAGGTTGCTTACCGCATAACAACCAAAGATATCGTCCTTGATATTCCCTCGCAAGAAGTCATTACCAAAGACAATGCCGTCTTAATCACGAATGCCGTCGCTTACATAAACATTATCTCGCCGGAAAAAGCCGTCTACGGAGTCGAAGATTACGTGGTGGCGATTCAAACCTTAGTGCAAACGTCACTTCGCTCTATCGTGGGCGAAATGACGCTCGACGACGCATTATCCTCGCGTGAACATATTAAAGCGCGACTCAAAGCCGCTATCTCCGACGACATCGCCGATTGGGGCATCACGCTAAAAACGGTCGAAATCCAAGACGTGAATCCGTCATCCACCATGCAGCAGGCAATGGAAGAACAAGCGGCTGCAGAACGCGCACGACGAGCGACAGTGACCCGGGCTGACGGCCAAAAACAAGCCGCAATTCTAGAAGCTGAGGGAAATCTTGAGGCATCCAAACGAGAAGCCGAGGCGCAGATCGTGCTGGCCCAGGCCAGCCAGCGCGCTATCGAGCTTGTATCTGCTGCGATTGGCGATAAAGAAATGCCAGTCGTGTATCTATTGGGCGAGAAATATATTAACGCGATACAAGAACTCTCTGAATCTGAGAACACAAAGTCACTAATATTCCCAGCCGATATACAGTCGGCGATTCAAGGCATGATGGGGAGAAAATAAATCGTCTGAGTCGACGACTCTGATGCTTCCATTCGCGAACATTGAGGTGATCGAACTTAGTTACCTCCGCCGTCGTTGGCGCACAGGTCGCAGAGGCAAGTCAATGGCACCCAGAATAGCGTACGCGTTCCATCAAACTGAAAGAGTAATCAGCAAATGAAATTCGGTACTACCGTTAGAAATATGGGCCCGGCTGCGACAACCGAAACGATCACGGCGTGTGCGCAACATGCCGAATCAATCGGTCTTGATTCCATATGGGTGGTCGACCATATGGCGATTCCACCTGATGACGCGGAAGGTTCAAACGGGCGCTGGTTTGATCCGCTCGCCACCCTAGCTTATCTATCTGCCGCCACGTCGCGAGTAGCCTTAGGGGTATCCGTACTTGTGCTGCCTTACCGACCACCACTGGCGACCGCTAAATGGCTTGCGACCATCCAAGCCTTATCTAACGACAGATTACTCTTCGGTATTGGACCCGGCTGGATGGCGCCTGAGTTCAAAGCACTTGGCATCGATAAATCCGCTCGCGGCAAAATAACGGATGAAACAATTGATTTTATTAAAGACTGCTTCAATGCCGAAGACGATATCGCGGAGGCGAACGGGCAGGCCTTCTATTTTCGTCCGCGCCCGCCCTGTCCGCCCATTTACGTTGGCGG
>JBCCFA010000600.1:0-2374 GCA_039029975.1 Pseudomonadota bacterium | reverse complement strand
CTGGACGAATGCGCATCTAATGACATTCCCAGTATGAACGCCAATCTTTATGTCATGGAATTGCCAGATTCTGTGATCGTGGTGCCCGTTACCCCAGACGGTGAGTTTGTTTTAGTTGAGCAATATCGACACGGCGCTGACCAATGGGTGTTGGAATGTCCGGGCGGCAATCGCGAAGACGAGGAACACTTAGAGACTGCCGTGATTCGCGAGCTGCTCGAAGAAACGGGTTACCGCGCCGAATCGATTACGCCGCTAAACTCTAATCCGCAAGAACCGAGCTGCCAATCCGGGCGGTGTTTTGCCTATCTTGCTTTGGGTTGCGAGTTAGAAACTCAACCCATGTTGGATACGTTTGAAGCCTTGCGTGTTCGACGGTTTACTCGAGAAAAATTATGGGAGGCTATCCACGCGGGTTCAGATTTTCATATACCCTCGTTAGCCGCCCTGTTACAAGTGTTATCTTCGCCGGCTCTGGTATCCGGTTGATTTAATTTCCTAACAATTATGAGTTGGCAGCGTTTGTCGATTTAGATTTATTTGAGGAGAGAAGCAATGGAAGTCGGAGCATTTTACCTACCATCAGTGGGTCGAAAAGAAGACATTGAAGCGGGCATGGCCGGCAAGCGAACGGATTTGTATCAGCAGATGCTGGATGAGATATCCGAGCAGTTGCAGTACATGGATGACTTTGGCTATTACGGCTGTGGCACCACGGAGCATCACTTTCATATTGAGGGTGAAGAGGTGTCAACGAACCCGGTAATGCTGAATGTGTACTTCGGCATGCAAACGAAGAACATGAAGTTTGGCCAGCTGGGTAATGTGCTGCCGAGCGCGAACCCCATCAATAAGGCGGAAGACATCGCGATGATGTCGCAGATGTTGAAGGGTCGGGCGTTTGCGGGTTTTGCGCGAGGCTATCAACCGCGTTGGGTGAATACCTTGGGTCAGCACACGGGCTTAGGCGACCCGGGTACGGGCGAAGAATACGAAGAATTAAAGCGTGAGTTATTCGAAGAGCACTTCGAAATCATCATGAAGGCCTGGCAGAACGAGACGTTCTCGCACAAGGGCAAACATTGGCAAATCCCCCCGCGGGATGACATTGACTGGCCGGCGGCAGAGATGGGTCGCAAGTATGGTCAAGGGATACGTGACGACGGGACGATATCTGAGGTGGGTATTGCGCCGGGTTTGTACAACAACGAGATGATTGATTTATTCATGCCGTTTGCGACCTCAGAGCGGTCGATTGCTTGGGGGATGGAGCGGGGCATTGTGCCGGTGACGATTATGACGCACCCGGAAGTGATTAAAGGTCACTTCTTGGCGGGCCAGGAAGCGGCGGCACGTGCGGGCCGTGACTTGAAGTACGGAGAAGGGATGGCGATGACGCGCGAAATCATCGTGGCTGATACCGAAGAAGAAGCAGAACGTTTAGCACGTGATGCGGGTGCCTTTATCTGGTGTAACTTCTTTGAGCCGTTTGGTTTCAATGCGGCGATTGCGGCCCCGGGGCAAGGCCCTTGGGATCCGCCGTCCACGTTTGAGGCCATCTCGGAAGCGGGCTTGGTGATCCACGGCACGCCGGATACGGTGAACCGTAAGCTAGAGAAGTTGTTTAAAGAGTTACCGGTGGATTACTTCTGGATGTTTTTATACAACCACATGCCGCATACGGCCTTGATGCGCAGCATTGAATTACTCACCGAGAAGGTGTGGCCGAATCATACGGATAAGATCATCGGGCCTAACACGCAACGGGCATCGGCTGGCTAAACTTCGCCGTCCCCCCATCAGAAAACCCCGCGCTTTGCCGCGGGGTTTTTTTATTCTAAGCAACAAGCAATTTGGTACCGAGATAAAGACCTAAGCCAAACACGCTGTGCCCCATAAAACTCCCGGCGCGCATAAGATTTGGTTTGGGGGCCTTACGCGCGAATAATCCTGCACCGAGACCTGGCTGCATCACGCACCATGGCGCGACCAAGAGCGCCCAGGCAAGTAGTAACGCCGCAATTAAGCTAACTTGCCCACCGAAATACGAATTTAATATCGCGAGATAAGCGACGCCGTAGGCGATGCCAATGGCATAATGAAAACCCCACCCAATCACTGCTTCGCCGGTAATTGCGCTCGAATTTGATATGGGTCGATGAATAAACGTGCCATTTTTCATATGGCCAATCCAACGTCCTACCATTGGCCAACTCGGCGGTGGAATTTTTAACAGATTTTTCGCCACGATCGCCCATAAATCCAAAACGATCGTCGCAATGCATCCCACCATCGCGCCTTTCAATAGTAATTCCATCATGCGACCTCCCGATAATTTGCCTGAGTGCTGCCTGTCTAGCGCCGCTCTCTGGGG
>JBCCFA010000599.1:0-2387 GCA_039029975.1 Pseudomonadota bacterium | reverse complement strand
GCGTCCGAATTATTTTTGTGTTTCGACATATAAAGGCGCCGGATCCTTGCCAAAGGTTGCAATAAGATTATGGCCATCTCGCGCTGCGCGTTTAATCGCTTTTGGCCCACGCGCGCCTACCCATATTGGTGGGTAAGGTTGCTGTACCGGCTTCGGCGACAGTCGTACGTCTTTAATTTGTGTGAACTCGCCGTCGAAGCTCACCTGCTCTTCGGTGAACAACTGTTTGATGATTGACATGCTTTCACGGTACCGCGCGCCTCGTGTCGCTCGGTCAATACAGAAGCCATTAAATTCATGAAAGGAATACCCTTGGCCAACGCCAAAATCGAATCGCCCGTTCGAAATAATATCGACTAAAGCCACATCTTCGGCGGCGCGCACCGGATGCAGAAACGGCAATAACAAAATGAAGGAACCGATTCGGATGGTTTTGGTCCGGGCCGCAATCGCGCTGGCCGCGCCAAGTAATGACGGGTTATACCCGTCCTCAGTGAAATGATGTTCCGTTAACCAACAGTTATGGAAACCTAAAGACTCCGCGAGCACCATTTGATCCAGTACTTCTTGATATAAATCTGGGAAAGGCCGGCGCCACTTGACCGGATTGCGAAAATCAGCGGCGATGCCAAATTTCATTTCGGCGCTCGTCGAGTGCTATCTTGCGCCAAGCGCGTTATTATTTTTGTTGGTTCGAAACGCATGATTATTCCACCGTGAAACCTTTGTAATTTTTGCTCGCAACTTCATTGCACAGTTTTCGATATTCGCCGAACCCGCCGACATAAGGTAAGAATACGCGCGGTTTACCAGGAATATTCGCGCCCATATACCAGGAATCTGTTTGCGGGAACAAGGTGTTGTCGGCGAGTTCTTTGACGTGCTCGCCCCATGTTTGTTCTGCCGCTTTCTCCGGTTCTATTGTTTTTGCGTTACGCGCTTCCGCATGCGAAATAAAGCCGGCAATCCAATCCATGTGTTGCTCTATGGAGGTCGGCATATTACCAAGCACTGATGGACTGCCCGGGCCGGTTATCATGAACATATTAGGAAAGCCCGCTGTAGCCACACCTAAATAGGTCTGTGGCCCTTCCGTCCATTTATCTTTTAGCGCGTGGTTATTGCGGCCGCGGATATCGATTCGCGTCAGGGGGCCAGTTAAGGCATCAAATCCTGTCGCAAAAACTAAAATGTCTAGTTCATGTAGTTGCTGTGTGGTCTTAACGCCTTTCCCTACGATGCGGTCAATAGGGGTTTCACGAAGATCAATTAACTCAACGTTGTCACGATTGAAGGTTTCAAAGTAGCCATTGTCCAACGGCAAGCGTTTTGTTGCGATCGGATAATCGGTGGGCACCAGTTTAGCTGCAGTTGTGGTATCAGTAACCGTTTCGCGAATTTTTTTGCGCACAAATTCTCCGGCATACTCATTGGCTTTTTTATCGAAAACCAAATCGCTAAAACTGCCGAACATCCATTCGAATCCACCCTTCTCCCAATCTTGTTGAAAGCGACGCTCGCGTTCCTCATCGCTAACCTTGAGTGCTTCCTGATCGATAAAATCGTACGGTTGGCCAATGGACGACCAACGACAGTACTCGCGAATGTCAGTAATGTTCTTTTTAATTTCGGCGACTTGGTCCGGTGAAAGTTTGTGATTACCGTTTGGCACACTGAAATTCGGGGTGCGCTGAAAAACGGCTAAATGCGCTGCTTCTTTTGCGATGATTGGAATTGCTTGAATACCAGACGAGCCAGTGCCGATAACACCAACTCGCTTGCCGCTGAAATCAACCTTCTCATGGGGCCACCGTCCCGTGTGATACCAATCCCCGCCAAAATCGTCTCGCCCGGGTATCTCTGGGACCTGCGCGGCCGATAAACAGCCGACCGCGGTAATCAAATAGCGTGCTTCGACTTTATTACCCTGCGCGGTTAGAACGTGCCATCGCCTGCTACTTTCATCGTAGCTCGCGGACACAACTTCCGTATTAAAAGAGAAGGCCCGCTTTAGATCGAAACGCTCGGCGACGTGTTGCAGGTAGCTTAAAATTTCTGGCTGTAAGGGAAAACGAGATGACCAAGTCCAATCTTGCTCTAGCGCCTCGTCAAAACTATAAGAGTAAACCCAGCTCTCAGAATCGGAGCTAGCGCCCGGATATCGGTTCCAATACCAGGTCCCGCCGACATCGCTTGCGGATTCAAAACCTTGGCAGCTTAAACCCAGTTCTCTGAGCTTAAAGACGGCATAAAGCCCAGCGAAGCCTGCCCCTATAACAACCGCATCAACATCGTCCACTATCGGTGCAGATTCATTTCCTGTTTTGGACACCTGGTTTTTCCTCACGAGAGTTTCTTCTTGCCCTTGATTCTACACCAGGCCGATT
>JBCCFA010000598.1:0-2388 GCA_039029975.1 Pseudomonadota bacterium | reverse complement strand
GGCCAGTTGTCCCACCATCGGGGTCGACTATTTCGAGGTAGCCGATACCGGGTTCGAAACCCTGCGGATCCGAATCATCATGGAAGAACTTCGATGGATCGAGTGGTCCGACGTCACCATCAACAGGGCAGATGCCTGGGTTTGTACATTCGACGCCGGTCCAGCCATCGAAATCCATCCCCGGGTCAAAGATACTCTCCGCAAGCACAATCGCTTGTGCCGAACCTACCCAAACGAAAAATACTGAAGCGACAACAAAGCTCATCAATCGTTTGATCGAAAGTGCTCTCAAAGATGCCATGGGTGCCCCCTGAAATATGCTTTAAACAAATTGCAACTACGCTAATTCAATGCTTAGCAATCTTATGTATTAATACTGCCAGACTCTTTGCGGCCTGATGTTGTTATTAGTGCCAATTCAGATAAGCGGTAGACTACTCTTTTGGAGTGCAGAATGCACTCGGCAATTTTGGGGAATATTACCGATTCAAACGAAAACCGGCTGTCGAGAAAATAGTCGCAGAATAATCGAATTTAGATTAATGATAGCTAGTAAGCTGTTCTCGGGAATCGGAAAATCTTTTAATTCGAAATCGATTCGCCAATCTAGCTATCAACTTAGTGCCAACGCCAAACAATCACTTCGAAATCGCTTTCATAACCTCGTCTAAGTCTGGCCGCGGTAAATCGAATCTGTCGCGCGTTTTCGTGTAGCCCATGCCGCCCATGCGCCCCACCGACTTAACTTTTCCTGGGTCAATTCGGTAGTCTTCGATCACATTATCATCGACGTGAAACTGCACGATTTCACCCATAATGAATGCACCGCTGAGCACTTCACGGCCAATATCGACCACTTGGTACAGACGACACTCCATTGATACACGGGCTTCTTTTACCCGCGGCGGTTTCACCACTTTACTCGGCTCAGGCGTGAGGCCCGCCAATTCAAATTCGTCTACCTCGGGCGGCACATCCACGGCCGTCGCATTCATTTGTTCGACGAAATCCTCGGACACCACGTTGACGACAAACTCATCATAAGCTTCGGCATTTAACCGACTATCGCGCAGGCGACCTTCTCGGTTGACCACCGCGCTAAAACCAATAATCGGCGGATTCGAGCTGACCCCGGTGAAAAAACTGTAAGGCGCTAAGTTACGAATGCCCTCTCGACTAATGCTCGACACAAACGCGATTGGTCGCGGTGTGATGGCACCGATTAAAAGTTTATAAACGTTCCCAGGGTCGATTTTTGTTGGGTCAATATACATACGTCAATGTTTCCGCGCCGCTTAAAAATATGCAAGACCAGTGTCGATAAAACCGCGTTCAAGCCATCGTCCCATTTCACCGGGAGTACGATTGTCGCGAGTTTTATCGTAAAGCGCGAGGTTATCCGCGCTAAACACTTCGCGCCATTGCTCGTTTTCGCCGCTATTGAAAAACGAAGCGTTACTTTTCCATACCTGGTGGCTCGCTTCGGGTGCAATCGAGTCAGCGTTCGCTTTCATGCTGCGGAAGGTTGCCGCCTCTACTAAACCCGGAAACAACGCTTCATCTACTTCGACTGCAAGTAATTTGGCCAACCGTCGCATCTGGCCAGCAAGATCTGTTTTCAGATCGGCAAAGTGAAGGAAATGAATATTAGAGAAATTTCTAAAAGGCCAAAACGTTTTCAAATGAGAAAATACCGACCAGTAGGGATAGCCATCTTCCTCCCACGGATAGGCGGGTTTAGTTAGCCATAGTTCAAACCTTTCGTTAACGTCATCAGGTAGTTCCTGTGGCGGCGGTATTTCATTGCCTTGCGCCGCAATTTTCTCGATGAGCACTTCCATATTTTGATTTTCTCCGTGACCTTGCATTGACATAAAAATGTCGCGCGGGTCGCGGGCGCAGTAGACATAACTCACGTTCTCAAAGAACGGGATTCCGTCGAGTGGTGTGTGCGTTTTAATAATGCGACGGTGAGATTGCGCGTTGTAAGTCGCGGCAATCTTTTCAATGGATTCAATCTTTAAATCCAACCACGGGGATAGATCGCCAAGCGCCATTGGAAATTTGGATGACTGAAAAATTAGCAATGCACAAATCATCTGCGTCCAAGTGGTACCCGACTTATAAGGCGTACAAACAATGATGTCCCCGTCGCGCGGTTCAAAGTGCGCCCAACGGCGACTATCCATAATCATGTTCACATATTCGCGCGACAAACTCGGACGAGGTTGGTTTTCACTCATTGTTATTCCCACAGATATTCATAAGCAACTAATTTTTCGAATAATTTTTGATATTCATAGTTTCGTGAAAGGGCTGATAAGGGAGGCGATTTTAACCAAAGTCGCGTATTTATTCAGGCCCCTTGAATTCCCTTAATAAATACAT
>JBCCFA010000597.1:0-2395 GCA_039029975.1 Pseudomonadota bacterium | reverse complement strand
TGTTGGTAAAGACTTTATCCGCTTGCGTGTTGGTGTTGGCGATCCCGATCATCCGCGACGGGGCGCGAACTTTGTCCTTAACGCGCCGTCGGCCGCTCACTACGAAGCGATTGAGACTGGTATCAACGCGGTACTCACCGATTTTGATCAAATTGCTGCCGGCGATATTCAAAAGGCTATGAATACAATTAATCGGCGCGAGTCATAACCGTCCCTTCGGATGCAAACAACCGATGCAATGAACTTAAGCGGACTTTTACTGGAGTAATTATTTTGGGTTTTAAGTGTGGCATTGTAGGCTTACCCAATGTGGGTAAATCGTCTCTTTTTAACGCGCTAACGCGAGCCGCCATTGCGGCCGAAAACTATCCTTTTTGTACCATCGATCCGAACGTTGGCGTTGTACCGGTACCAGATCCGCGGCTCCAAAAGATTTCGGATATTGTTAATCCGAAGGAGACCATTCCGACCACGATGGAGTTCGTCGATATCGCTGGCTTGGTGGCCGGCGCTTCAAAGGGCGAGGGTTTGGGGAATCAGTTCTTGGCCAATATTCGCGAAACTCACGCTATTGCGCATGTGGTGCGATGTTTCGAGGATGACAATGTTGTGCATGTTGATGGGCGCGTCGATCCATTGGCCGATATTGAAACCATTGAAACCGAATTGGCACTGGCCGATTTAGAAACTTTGGGTCGCGCGGTAGAGAAGGCGCAGAAACTCTCTCGCACTGGCGATAAAAAAGCGGCATCGGCGCACGAATTGCTGGCCGCCGTGCGAGATAAGTTGGACAGTTTTGCCGCGGTTCGAAATCAGGAGATCGATGAAGATACGGCGGAATTGTTAAAACCGCTCAATTTACTTACTGCTAAGCCGATACTTTATATCGCCAATGTGGAAGACGGTAACCCAAACGGCAACGAATTTTCTTCGCGGGTAGAGGAACATGCGCAAAAAGTGGGTGCGGAATTTGTTGTTATCTCGGCGCAAATTGAAGCCGAACTTGCACAACTGGACGAACAAGAAGCACTAGAAATGTTAGAAGACTTGGGATTAACAGAGCCAGGTTTAGATCGCGTGATTCGTGCAGGTTACGGTTTGTTGGGTCTGCAAACATACTTTACCGCCGGCCCAAAAGAATGCCGTGCCTGGACGGTACGACAAGGCGCGACGGCACCAAACGCCGCTGGCGTTATTCATACAGATTTTGAAAAAGGATTTATTCGGGCAGAAGTTATTGCGTTTGAAGATTACGTTAGCTTGGGTGGCGAATCAGGCGCCAGAGAAGCTGGTAAGTTTCGATTAGAGGGAAAGGATTATGTAGTTGCCGACGGTGACGTCATGCACTTTCGCTTTAATGTGTAGCAGGGTTTTTTCAAACGGCGTTTCGCAAGCGGCGAAGAAGGGAAGTAGGCGTTCTCCACGATGCCGCATGTGTTGTAATCTTGAACCAATGGTTCAAGAATGGAACCTTTCAGGGCGAATCAGGCTTCCCACTTCAAGGTGGGCTTGCACAACATCGCTTTAAGAGCAGTCCCTAGTTATACAACTTATAGGCTCAAGGATTTCCAACACACTCTCGCACAAGGCAGAGAACACCATCGCTATATAATATAGACAATTCCTAGAGAAATAGAAGTCTATTTCGTTAAGAAATTTTTAAGAAATGTGTCGGCGACGACGTTTTTCGGTAACAAGTCTCAAGAAGCGTCAGAAAACTCTAGCGGACGGTGTTTTCGTTCAAGGACTGAGTTAATCTTTTCGTGAATGCGACCCACGCTGTCGCCGATGTCGGAAGTCATTGATTCATTGTTGCGGCGGTATTCTAGATACTCATGAGCAACGTTTAGGGCCGCCATCACCGCAATTCTTTCACTGCCGATTACTTTACCGCTGTCGCGTTGCTCTTCCATCTTGCGATTAAGAAATTCCACGGTAGCGAACAACGCTTCGCGTTCACCTTCGGTGGCGCCAACCACATATTCTTTGTCGAGAATCGTTACCGTAATGGGTTTGACGTCTTCACTCATGTGCGGTTTTCCATTGCCTTCAGTCTTGCGATCATGGCTTCGACACGAGAACGAGCTTGTTCGGTTTTTTCAATTAAGGTTGCTCGTTCAGTAGTAAGCGCGGCTTGCTGATTTCGAAGCGCCTCGTTTTCATTTGAAAGGCTTTCGATTGTTTTAATCAACTCATCCACGCGAGATTCTAAGGCCGCGAGTTCTAGATTTTCTTTATTCGATTGATTCATGGTTTTAGTGGTCGCGCTTGAATGATGCTCAGGTCAACGAAATTCCTAGCTAATGAGTGCTACTTTCACCAGCAGGCGCTCAATATAGAGGGTGACCAAGAGGTCGGTCAACCGAAACCAAGGATTCCACGCAAACTATGCGAG
>JBCCFA010000596.1:0-2401 GCA_039029975.1 Pseudomonadota bacterium | reverse complement strand
GTGTAGTCTTGGAGCTCCTTGGGGCCTCGCTGGACCTGCCCGCAGGTTGAGTAACTGCTCGTCTCCTTTAAGTGAGATCGGTTCGGCATCAATGGTTAAAGTTAGCGCTTTCTCCTCGGCGATGGGCGCATATAATTCGACGCAATTTTCAAGCACGCTAAAAAGATCGCAATAAGTCTCAAAACAACTTGTATCGCTGTTCTCAAGGCGGGCAATCCGTAAGATTGAACTAAACGTCGCGTTCAATTCATCTAGATCGTTAAGACAATTCGAAAGTGTGTCGCGCATATTGTCATCAGAATGCGCATAAACATCTGAAATACGATTTCTGACCCGAGCTAACGGCGTCCTCAAGTCGTGAGCAATGTTGTCGCTCACGCGTTCGATACCGCGCATCAAACGATTAATCTCCTCGAGCATTGCATTGATGTTCACAGATAATTCGTCTAGGTCACAATTAGTCTCATCAACCGGCACGCGCACAGCCAAATCACCAGCAATGACTCGGTGACTGGTTTGATTAAGCAAACGTAATTTCGCGCCGGCTCGATTGGAGAATACCAGTGCGAGTACACAACCAAGGATACTTACAATTGCAATCCCCCAAGCTAGCACTTGTTTGATCAATGCCGCGGTTTGCAGGACGTCTCTGGTATCGCGGCCGACCAGTAGTCGGGCGCCTGAAGAAAGCTTGAAGATTTGTACCCTGGCATTCGTTAAAACCTGCTTCGATTGATCATAAATTTGAAAATCTAACCAACCGTTTTCGTCCGGGGTGTCAGTTGGCCAAGCATTAATGTTACCTATGACCCATTGACCGAACCGGTCTTCAAGGAGGTAGATCGATCGCCGATCCGGCACCCGCGCCAGCCGTTGATCAATTACCCTAACCATCCCCGCCAAACCATCTGACTGATATTGCTCCGCAAGACTTTCTACCTCTGTGGCGACGTGCTGTTCCAACTGCGACCACATTTGCGAAGACACGCGCCAATATACAAAAGCGCTCAGCAACAAAATCGCGCTAACAAGCAAAACGATATAACTGAACGTGATTCGCGCAAAAGTCGAGCGCCTTAGACGTACGAGCCGCATAAATCGACTATCTGTTGTCGATGAAATCATGCTCGTGCTTAACCGTTATTCGACCCGCAGTGAATAACCTGCGCCACGCACGGTATGCAGCAGTCTCGGGAGATTGCCGAAATCGAGTTTCGCGCGCAAACGAGATATATGCACCTCAACCACATTCGTTTGCGGATCGAAATCGAGCCCCCAAACTTTTTGTAGGAGCATCGTTTTGGTTACAACGTTATTCACATGTTGGGCTAAAAAAAACAACAAAGTGAATTCTCTGGGCTGAAGCTGAAGCTTCGTATCGCCGCGAGACGCCGTTCGAGCCACAGGATCAATTCGTAAATCACCTACCCGAATATTATTGCTCGGACGCTGCAGATGGAGTCGACGAATTAGAGCACCGACGCGTGCTAGTAACTCGTCCGCATCAAACGGCTTTGCCAAATAATCGTCCGCGCCGCCATTCAAACCTTGAACGCGATGATTACTGTCTCCAAGCGCAGATAACACAAGACAAGGCTGATTAAATTCCTCTTCCTGCATGCAACGCAAAAAATCCAAACCATCGCCGTCGGGTAACATCCGGTCAAGAATGACTAACGAAGGTGAGTCGGCGTTAATTACCGTCTCGGCGTCTGCCAAGGAAGCAACGTGACGAACTTTGTAATCGGCTGCTTGCAAACACGCTGTCGTCTGCGCCGCAAGCTCTTTATCGTCCTCGACGAGCAATATGTCCACCTGTGCCGGTTGGGACGTTCTTTTCCTGTCCTGATTGATTAGAGGACCAAAGTCAGCGATTTTTCTTATAGTTTGCATCAGTATATTTTCGACTGGTTGAAACGCTCTTTACGAATAGCGGGAGAATATGGTTTTGGACCGTAAAATTTTTGCTTCGTTCAACTGGAGTTCGTAACCCCGCTAAGTTAAAGTGCCGGCACAAAAATGAGAACTCACGGCATGTACTCAATCGCCAAAAATAGAATTAAGAAATTAGCGATTGCGGGAGATGAAAAACTTCTGCAAGGGGGCCTAAAAGGCATCGAGAAAGAATCCTTAAGGGTGTGCCGACATGATGGTTCTGTCGCTCAAACTCCACACCCGAACGCGTGGGGGTCTCCGCTTACGCATCCGCATATTACGACCGACTATTCCGAAGCGCTCACTGAATTGGTGACGCCGGCTTTTAAGGATAATCACGAAGTTATCGAATTCTTATCTTCCCTTCATCAGTATTTGTTCGAAAACATGCCCGAAGGAGAGGTGCTTTGGTCGGCCAGTATGCCGTGCGCTGTGGGCGACGACCAATCGATCCCAATTGCCGAGT
>JBCCFA010000595.1:0-2412 GCA_039029975.1 Pseudomonadota bacterium | reverse complement strand
GGTGCTAAACCATTATGGCGATAAATTGACTTCGCCTTCAAACGATTCCTCTAGTCACGCCGATTTGTACACCGGACTGGAAGGCGCAATCGCTACGCTGGCCGGCATTAGTTTATGTGCACGCACTGGTCGTGGAACCCATGCGGATGTATCGATGATGGCGACCATGCTAAATGTCAACGAACGTTTGCATGCGCAGATTAATGATTTAGACAATGAACTAAATGAACCTTGGGCATTAAGTGCGCCAGATTCGCCGATGTTTCGGTTGGCAGATGACTCGTTAGTAAGCCTAATCACTTCCCCCATTTGGTCCCCAGCGTTTTCTCGCTATTGCACGATGATGGGTAGAAATGATCTGCGCTCTGATGCTCGCTTTGCAACGCCTGATCTCCGCCGCGAAAATTACGAGGCCTTGATGCAAGAAGTTCGCGCGTGGATGCACACCTTTAGGTCATTTGAAGAACTTGAAGCGCAGGTGTCGGGCGGCGGTGGCTTAGCAGTCGGTAGGGTCCAGGAACCAGTAGATGCGGCCAATAGTGAGTGGTCGGTGGCGATGGAAGCTTTCTACAAAATTGCGGTGGGCGATAGCGAAGTACGCCTACCTAAAGGACCTTGGCGATTCAACGGAAAAGACACGGGCCCTTTATTCCCCGCAGCAAACCAGGGCGCGCACAACAAAGAAATTTTGCAAGAATTAGGCGTAAAGGATTCTGAGATTCAAGCCTTGTACGAGAGGGGAATTTTGCGCGAAGTAAATGCCTAAGCGTTCGCGGAAAAAATCACTAAAAGATCGATGCCGTGCTCTCGTCTCGCCTTACCGAAAGGCACTCATCAACCAGCGCAATTAGCGGACGCTAGCGGAAACACGCAATCGAGTATTTCTTCTCAACCGGCAGACGCTTGTTGCCGCTTTTCGAATTTTGCTAAATCACCTGACACGATGTCGTTAATACTTACCGGCATCAACAGGTTTTCTTCGCGGTCGATAATCTCGAAAAGCTTACCGTCTGGGGAATACATATTGAAAAGAACCAAGGAACCCTCTGGACCCGCATATTCCATGTGCAGATCGCCGGCGGGTTTGTGCGAATAATCGCCGGCCAAACGCACCTTGTGTTCAATTTCTTTACCGTCTTTCATCTCCACCACGTGGTGCTCGCCCTGCAGGATGGTTGTGGTCGTCTCCACCATATGACGGTGAAAGTGACAATACGAGTTAGGTTCCCACTGAAATAGTAGGTCAATATGGCCATCATCCCTGTTGCTTAATACGCTTACCCAGTAATCAATCGGATAGTCGAACGAATCGTCGCCAAGCAAGTGGCCCCATTTCATTTTTTCAGTATCAAAGAGTTCCAATGTAATTTCTCCCTCAGGTCGAATGCTACTTTTCTAATCTTATCGCAGTGAAGATAGCATGCAAGGCCAACACAAAACATCTCTAAATAGTAGTTTGTTAGCGTGACCAAGAATTTCTCCAGTGCCAGGTGTGGAATTATCTAGATTTTTTCACCTAGGTCGCTTTTTACGAGCGCGACTTTTATCGCTGTCGGGACTAGGCTTAAAGAACTAACTGCCCTCAAACGAGACCATATGATTCTTGACGTTTTTTTTGATATCGCCATACCGCTAGTCGTAGTCGGTGTTGTGGTAGCCAAGCTGGTGTTGTCTCGCGTTGGTCCCCAAGGCATTTACGCCACGGACAAGGAGAAGAAGACCCGCGACGCGATCAATCAGCAATACCGCACAAATCGTGGCGCTGCAGTTATCGCGGGCATATTCGTTCTAATCTATGTGTTTATCGTATTCGCACTTATCGAACAGTGGGGCGCAATCTTTTTTACCTTCGTGATTTCGGTGCTAATGCTGCTGCCTGTGGCAACGGTATGTGGCGTCGTGATCATGTTCTACACCTTCTCCGTTCACGCTTGGGCTAACTCGAAAAGCGCTAAATAGCCCACCTGGCGTGCGGCAGCCTGAGTGCACAAGATTGCGCCTGAGCCGTTTACCGTGACTTCGCTCAAATCCGGAAAATAGCGCCGGATCTCACGCGCTTATCCGTATCAAATAGATTTAATACTGCTGTTAGCCTGCAGTGTGTTATGTTCGCGCCAGCTTGGTTGTTCTGAACCTCATATTGAACCATTTCTAGATTAAATCTTATGCACGAAACTTTATTCATGTTCTTAGGCGCGCGCGTCACCGCGTGGAAGTTAATTGGTTACCTTGGGGTGGCTTTGTTCACGAGCCGCTGGTTTGTTCAAATGTGGGCGTCTAAGCGCGCCGGCAAACCCGTAATGCCAATTACCTTTTGGGTGTTGAGCGTGTTCGGTAGCTTACTATGCTTGTCTTATTTCATATTTGGTAAGAACGATTCAGTAGGGATTTTGGCTTATGCCTTTCCTACGG
>JBCCFA010000594.1:0-2422 GCA_039029975.1 Pseudomonadota bacterium | reverse complement strand
CCCCATTTTCATTGCGTGCTACGATGACCGCAATTTCCTTATCAATATCCACCAACGGCTCAATAAGCGAAGCCGTCATCAATATTTTATCATTATCTTCTGCTGACCGAATTACGGCGACCCCTTTGCCATCATACCCTGCCGTTCGTGATTTTTGGAAAATGGAAATTTGTATTATCCATTTGTCCCCGCAAGTATGATCCATTCTAGATCGAACCAAGTTTTAAATCGTTCGATTAAACGGACGAAAATTACCCAAAACGCCGCCGGAACACACGCGCGAGTTCCAACGATATTGCGCAGAAAACTGCTTTTTCCTTCTTCATTGGCACTTGCAAGCGTTAGCGGTACTATCAATCCACCAATTAAGATTCCCAGAGTCAGTATGGCCTTCACTGTGCGACCAAGCTGAATATCGAAATTGTGGAAGTTAGTTTCGCCTTGGCGATTATTTTCTTCAAAATAGCTGGGGGATTCCCAACCAAACCAATGCTGTCCCCAGCTAGCCTCCTCACCGCCGAAACCTACACAGACTAAGGCCGCGCCGACAAACCAGAGTGCCACAAATCGGCTCCTGTTCGACCAATAGCGTTTCGCCGTGATAAGAAAAAATACTGTTGCGGGAATTAGCACCAATACCGTCAAATTTTCAATAACGCCGAGCTCCGATTCGATCCACCGATCAAAGAATGTTCGCTCTTTATCGAAAAAACCAACTAACAGATGAACGAGAAAAGGTAGCGGCAGGAGCCATACAGACAATAAACGCTTTGGATGATTACGCCCTGTATCGACAGTCGAATCAGTCATCGCTCAAAGACACTTTAATGTTGTCAATTAAGCGCGCTGAACCCAACCACGCGGCGGCAAGAATAGAGAAACGATCGTCATCGCCCGACGGTTCCTCAAGGTCTTCTAGCCTTCGAATACTCACATACTCCGGTTTGAAACCTTCGGCCGCTAAATTATCGATAGATCCCTGTTCTAAGGACGCAAAATCTCGATCGCCAGCAATTATCTTTTCACCGATCGCGTTGAGCTCGCGATAAATTGCGGGGGCACGCTTGCGTTCATCAACGCTGAGATAACTATTACGCGAACTCATTGCCAAGCCATCACTTTCGCGAATGATCGGCTGGCCAATAATTTCGACCGGCATACACAAATCAGAAACCATACGCCGAATAACAAGCAATTGTTGATAGTCTTTCTCGCCGAATAAGGCAATATCGGGTAATACACTGAAAAATAATTTCGTAACCACCGTGGCCACGCCAGAAAAATGGCCCGGACGAAATTTGCCGCACAAAATTTTCGAAAGACTCGGTACGGAGACGCGCGTATCCTCCTCTAGGCCCCCTGGATACAACTGCGACAAATTTGGCGCGAACAAAATGTCAGCGCCATTTTCGGAAAGTTTTTGACCATCCTGTTTTAGCGTACTTGGGTAATTTTCGTAGTCTTCTCCCTTACCGAACTGAATCGGATTAACGAAAATGCTCACTATCGTTCTGTCCGCTAACTGGCGCGCGTGATTCAGCAACGATAGGTGTCCATCATGTAAGTTCCCCATCGTTGGAACGAAGGCCACTTTCTCTTCGTTGTTGCGCCAACGTTGAACGATGTTACGGAGCGAATGGGTGTCGTAAACTGTTTTCATAGATCATCAAAATTCGCAATCGAATTGCGCGAGGGGACGAGAGCCCAACGGGGTGGACAGGTGGTTCAACGGAGCGGCGCGAGTGGTCCTTTTACGATGGGCAACGATAATTATTGTTTGAAATTTAGGCTCAATCGACGCGCATTATCGAAGATTCTGGCGCTGAACTAAAGTATTTGCTGTGCTTAGAATTCGTTTATGCCGGCCGATAGCCGCAATTTTGGCTAAATCACAGTTTATTGACCGCATTTGACGGAAAATTGCCCTCAAATTCGGCTAAAAGCCTCCCATCGGGTAAGCGTAAATTCGGCGCGATTTCGAGCAAGGGAACCACCACAAAGGCCCTTTGTGTTAAACCAGGATGAGGGATTTTGAGACGCCGAAGGACAAGCTCTTGGTCGCCGAAAAGCAAAATGTCTATATCAATAATGCGCGGTCCCCAGCGCACGACGCTGCGATCTCTACCAAATGATTCTTCTACGGCCCGCACAGCACCCAATAAAGTTAAGGCCGAAAGGTCTGTTTCTATTTCCGCAACGGCGTTGACATAATCATTTTGATCTTGCGGACCCATTGGCGCCGAACCGTACATTGACGATTGCGCTATCACCGCTACATTTGGGCTGTTACCTATATCCTCAATCGCTCTCGTAATTTGCCTTTGGGGATCTTGGAGATTGGAACCCAGGCCTAAATAACAACGACGGCTCATAGCAGGGTTAAGCTACCAAAAAATTAGCTTTGCGCCTTTGCCGATTCGAT